>JAGOCV010000064.1 GCA_017998575.1 Burkholderiaceae bacterium | reverse complement strand
ACTCATATCGGGGCTGGACAACCCCGATATCGATTCCGGCACCGTGGCTGCCTGCATCGCCACCGATCCGGCCCTGACCGCCAAGCTGCTGAAGATGGCCAACTCGGCCTACTTCTGGCGTGGCCGCACGGTGGGCAGCATCAATGACGCGCTGGCCAAGATGGGCATGCGCAAGGTGCGCTCGCTGGCGATCGGCATGGTCCTCAACGACAGCTTCCCCAATGTCAGCCCCGACCGGTTGCACCAGCTGTGGAACTACAGCCTCAACACGGCCGAACTGGCGCGCCGGCTGGCGCTGGAGATCGACCTGGACGACGGCGAGGCCTACACCTCCGGTCTGATCCATGCGGTGGGCGAGTTGCCCATGCGCGTGGGCATGACGGTGGCCATGGACCGGCTGGATTCCATCTGCAAGCCGCTGGCGTTCAAGCGCGCCGAGGCGCAGGAGGCGATCCTGGGCTACTCGTATGCCACCGTGGGCGCCGAGCTGGCCAAGCGCTGGAAATTCCCCTGGCGCATCGTCAACGGCGTGGCCAACCACGTGCGCCCCTACGAGAACGAGGTGTACGAGCCCCTGGCCGGCGTGATCCACATCGCTGCCTGGCGCGGCCGTGGCATCGAGTTGGCCCTTGATCGCAAGGAATTGATCACCACCTACCCTGATGAGGTCGGTGAAGCGTTGGGGGTGGACCCCGATGCGATCCTCGACTTCGAGTCGGGCTCCGAGGAATTCGCGAGATAGCGCGGCATGCTCCGCGTTTGCGGCCTTCCTTCACGGGGAAGTTGCCGTCGCCCGGCGTATGATCGTTCGATTCTCAATTTGATACATATTTAGAGACCGGTATTCATGGAGTTGAATGCACTGCTGGCCTCTCACGGGGCCGTGCCGAGCATGCCCAAGGTGGTGGCGCTGCTGCTGACCGAGCTGGACCAGGCCGAGCCTGACATCCGCAAGGTCGGCAAACTCATCAGCGCCGATCCCGGGTTGACGACGCGCATCCTCCAGATCGCCAATTCGGCGTTTTTCCAGCTCTCGCGCTCCATCAGCGAAGTCAACGAAGCCGTCGCCATCCTGGGGCTGGTGCAGGTGCGTTCGCTGGTGAGCGCGGTATCGCTGGTGGGCACGTTCGCCGTCGTGCCGGGCGTCAACCTGCAGCAGTTCTGGCGTTACAGCCTCAACACGGCCAAGCTCTCGCGCTCGATCGCCGGCCGTGTCGATCTCAACGAAGCCACGGCTTTCACCTCGGGCCTGATCCACTGTGTGGGCGAGCTGGTCATGCACCTGGGCATGCCCGAGAAAATGGCCGAGCTCAACCTCGAGGGCGCGCCCCTGGGCCTGAAACGGGCCCGTGCCGAGCGTCGCAAGTTCGGCTACTGCTACGCGCAGGTGGGCGCAGGATTCGCGCGCAAGTGGCAGTTCCCGCAGGCCATCGTCGACGCGCTGGAATACCAGTACGCGCCCTTCGAGAACGAGGTGTACGAGCCGCTGGCGGGCGTGATCCACCTCGCTTCCTGGCGCGCCCGCGCCAAGGAAGCCAACCTCAGCGACAAGGAACTCGCGGTCACGTTCCCCTACGTGGTGGGGCTTGCGCTGGGCCTGGACATCGACATGGTGCTGCAGCAAAGCCCGATCGACTGGAGCGGCAAGGCCGACATGGCCAGCTTCGTCTGAGGCACTTCGTCAGGATCGCCCCGGCGACTGCGTGGCGCGGCCGCGAGGACGACAATCACCGCATGAAAGCCCTGCGCATCCATGCGGGGCCGGCGGCACGCCGGCTCATCGAACAACGCGGCCTGCAGCCTGCGGACGTCAAGGTCGTGCCCGGCGCGGCGGGAGGCCCCAAGGGGCTGGTGCTGGGGCCGCTCGACCGTTTCCTGTTCGGCGACTGGCTGGCTTCCACGTCGCACGAAGTGCATCTGGTGGGCGCCTCGATCGGCGCCTGGCGCATGGCCACGGCCTGCCTGGACGACCCCGTGGCCGCATTCGAGCGGCTATCGCACGACTACATCCATCAGAACTACGAGCCTGAGCCGGGGCGCAAGCGCCCGAGCGCGCATCAGGTTAGCGAGCGGTTCGGCCAGAGCCTGATCGACTTCTATGGCGGCCGCGTCGACCAGGTGCTGCGGCATCCGCGCTGGCGGCTGCACATCATGACCTCGCGTGGGCGCCATCTGCTGGGGCGCGAACACGCGGTTGCGACCCCGCTGGGCTACCTGGGCGCCTTCGTGAGCAACACCGTCCACCGCCGCGCGATGGGTTCGTGGCTGGAGCGCGTGGTGTTCTCGGCCCCGGGCGCGGACGGTGCGCCGGCCGTGCTGCCGTTCGCCACGCGCGACTACCGCACGCGCCAGGTGGCGCTGGATGCCGCCAACTTCAATCCGGCGCTGCAGGCCAGCTGTTCCATACCTTTCGTGCTGCGCGCGGTGGCCGACATCCCCGGTGCGCCGCGGGGTGCCTACTGGGACGGCGGGATCACCGACTACCACCTGCACCTGCAATGGCAGGCCGGGCAGGGCCTGGTGCTGTATCCGCACTTCCAGAAAGCGGTGGTGCCGGGCTGGCTCGACAAGGGATTGAAATGGCGCCACCGCGCCACGCCATTCCTGGACAGCCTGGTGGTGATCGCGCCGGATCCCGACTGGGTGCGCACGCTGCCCAACGGCAAGCTGCCCGACCGCACCGACTTCATGCGCTATGGCACCGACCTCGCGGCGCGCGTGGCGGCGTGGTCGCAGGCCGTGTCCGAATCGGAACGCCTGGCCGACGAGTTGCGCGAATGGCTGCTGCGGCCCGACCTGTCGCGCGTCGAGCCGCTCTGAACCGCGTCGCGCGCTACATCGAGGCTTCGAGCATCTCCCGGTAATCGTCGGCGCTGGCGATGCGCGGATTGGTGCCGTGGCAGTGGTCGGCCAGCGCGCCGGCGATGATCTGCCCGAACGACGCGGGCTGCACGCCGAGCTCGGCCAGCCCGCTGGCCAGGCCCAGCCGCTCGTTCATGTCGCGGACGGCCTCAGGAATGTCGGTGGCCGAGTCCAGGCCCATGGCCTGGGCCATGCGCTCGAGCCGGTGTTCGCGCCGTACGCTTTCGGCGCCTGCATTGAACGACACGACGGCGGGCAGCAACATCGCATTGAGCGTGCCGTGGTGCAACCGCGGATCGACACTGCCCAGGCTGTGGCTGAGCGAATGCACGCAGCCCAGACCTTTCTGGAACGCCATCGCGCCCTGCATCGACGCACTCATGAGCTGGCGGCGTGCCTCCCGGTCGCTGCCCACCAGCGTCGCGCGTTCGATGTGCTTCCAGCCGCGCGCCAGGCCGTCGAGCGCGATGCCGTCGGCCGGGGGATTGAAGGCGCTGGCCATGAAGGTTTCCATGCAGTGCGCAATGGCGTCCATGCCCGTGGCAGCCGTCAGGCGCGGCGGCAGGCCGAGCGTGAGTTCGGGGTCGCAGATGGCCGCGCGCGGCACCAGGTGCCATGAATGGAATCCCAGCTTGCGGTGGTCGTCCACGATGATGAGGGCCCCACGCGCCACCTCGCTGCCCGTCCCGCTCGTGGTGGGCACGGCGATCAGTGGCGCCACATGTTCGGTGATGCGCGGCGAGCCGCCTTCGATGGTGGCGTAGTGAGATAGCGGTCCGTCGTGCGTGGCGGCGATCGCCACGCCCTTGGCGCAATCGATGGCCGAGCCGCCGCCCACCGCCACGAGGCCGTCGCATCCCTGGGCCCGGTAGATCTGCGTGGCGGCCCGCACGGCGGCCTCTGTGGGATTGGAGGGCGTCTGGTCGAACACCGCCACCGGCCAGCCGGCCAGCGCATCGAGGGCCTTCTGCAACACGCCGGCGGCACGCACGCCGGCGTCGGTCACGATCAACGGCCGGCCGATGCCCACGCGTTCGCACTCGCGCGCGAGCAGGGCGATGGCGCCGAAATCGAACTGGATCTGCGTGACGTAGTTGATGAAGGCCATGTTGGGATACTCTAGGCCGCTCGCGCGCGGCCGTACTCGACGCAAACCCTCGCCCGGCGTCGCGCCCGCGACAGCTCTCAACCCCTTCCGCATGCCCGCACCCGATCCTGCCAGCCTGCTCACTCCCGCGATGCGCGGTGTGCTGGAGCGCATGGCGCGCGCCGCCCGGCCACCGTTCCACACGCTGACCCCCGACGCGGCCCGCGCCGCCTACGAGAAGGGCGCGGGCGTGCTCGAACTGCCAGCCGCGCCGCTGGCGCGCGTCGAGGATCTACGGCTGCCCGCGCGCGACGGCACGCTGCTGTCGGCGCGGCTCTACGCGCCTGCCGCAGGCGAGGCGCTGCCGCTGCTGCTCTACCTGCACGGTGGCGGGTTCACCGTCGGCAGCATCCGCACGCACGACGTGATGTGCCGCGAGCTGGCCCGGCTGGCCGGCTGCATGGTGGTGTCGCTGGATTACCGGCTCGCGCCCGCGCACCGCTTTCCCACCGCCGTGCACGACGCGCAGGACGCGCTGCGCTGGCTGGCCGCAAAGGGTGCGACCCTGGGCGCCGACACCGCCCGGCTGGCCGTGGGCGGCGACAGCGCCGGCGGCACGCTGGCGGCCGTCTGCGCCATCACAGCGCGCGACGAGGGGCTGCCGCTGGCGCTGCAGATGCTGTTCTATCCCGGCACCACGGCGCATGCCGATACGCCCTCGCACGCACGCTTCGCCGAGGGGCTGCTGCTCGACGCCGCCAGCATCGCGTGGTTCTTCGACCAATACATCCCCCGCCATGCCGACCGCGAGCACTGGTGGTTCGCACCGCTCAACGCCGATGATCTGGAGGGCGTGGCGCCGGCCTGGATCGGGCTGGCCGAGCTCGACCCGCTGGTGGACGAAGGCATCGCCTATGCCGACCGGCTGCGCGCGGCACGCGTGCCGGTCGAGCTGGACATCTATCGAGGCGTGACGCACGAGTTCATCAAGCTCGGCCGCGCCATTCCCGAGGCGCGTCAGGCGCACGCCGACGCCGCCCGCGCACTGGTACAGGCTTTCAAGGAGGCATCCCCGTCATGAAGCGTTCCGATTTCCGTTTCTTCCACCGGCTGCGCGTTCGCTGGGCCGAGGTGGACATGCAGAAGATCGTGTTCAACGGGCATTACCTGATGTACCTGGACACCGCCTTTGCCGACTACTGGCGCGCGCTCGCGCTGCCCTACGAGGAGGCCATGCACGCGCTGGACGGCGACCTGTACGTGAAGAAGGCCGGGCTCGAATACCACGCGTCGGCCCGCTACGACGACATGCTGGACGTGGGCCTGCGCTGCGCACGCATCGGCAATTCGTCCATGACGTTCACGGGCGCGATCTTCCGTGGCGACGCGCTGCTCGTCAGCGGCGAGCTGATCTACGTGTTCGCCGACCCGGCCACGCAGACGTCGCGCCCGGTGCCCCCCGCGCTGCGGGCCATCCTCGACGGCTACGAGGCGGGCGAGAGCATGGTCGACATACGCACCGGCGACTGGGCCACGCTGGGCGGCCACGCCAGCCACGTGCGCACCGCGGTGTTCGTTCACGAGCAGGGCATTCCCATGGAGATGGAATGGGACGAGGCCGACACCACCGCCTTGCATGCGGTGGCCTTCAACCGTCTGGGACAGCCGCTGGCCACAGGGCGCCTGCTGCCGGCGCAGGCAGGCACGGCGAAAGTCGGCCGCATGGCGGTCGCCCGCGTGCTGCGCGGCTCACGCGTGGGCGCCCAGGTATTGCGCGCGCTGGAGCAGGCCGCCCTCGATCGCGGAGACGCCGAGGTGCGGCTGCATGCGCAGCGCAGCGCCGAGGGCTTCTACCTGCGACTGGGCTACGCGATGGATGGCGCGCCGTTCGACGAAGTCGGAATCCCGCACGTGGAAATGGTGCGCCGCCTGCGCTGAGGAGGCGCGGTGGTGGCGGCCCGGCCTCAGATGTCTTCGAGCAGTTCGTACGGCAGGGCCAGCAGGCTGAGCGCCGGCCCCTGTGCCGAGCCCGCGTGCAGCTGCGGTGCGCCGGCGGCCGAGGTCTGCATCGACACGATGGCTTCCCAGTGCCCCTCGGGCGCCTGCGCTGCCTGGGCCACGATGCCCACCGGCTGATCATCCCCGGGCGCGAAAACCTCCTGTCCCGCCGCCAGCGGCGCGCCCCCGGCTGTTGCCATCGCCACGTAGCCCCGGCGCTTGAGCGTGCCGCGGAACTGGCTGCGCGCCACCACCTCCTGGCCAGGGTAGCAGCCCTTCTTGAAATTCACGCCACCCACCGATTCGTAGTTGAGCATCTGCGGCACGAAAGCCTCTGCGATCGGCTGGGTGATGTCGGCGATGCCGCTGCGCACCTCACCGAGACGCCAGGCCTCGGCCGGCAGTTCGGGCCCTTCGGGCCCTTCGGGCAGGGCGGTGCCGGCTGGCGCGATCCACAGCGCGCGCGGCTGGCCGCCCGCCGGGTAGAGCGTGACGATGTGCGCCGCGCCTTCCTGGCGCGCCTGCCAGGGCGCGGCAGCTTCGCCGCCACCTGCGGCCAGGGGGCCCGCCAGGCCACGCAGCAGCACATCGGCGGAGGCATCAGTGAGCTTGACCTTGGCCCGCAACACGAACATCGAGAGCCGCTTGAGCGTGGGTGCGAGCAGATCGGCCGGCGTGATCAGCAGCACCTCGTCCGGCGATGTCTTCAGGCCCAGGAAACTGGCCTGCATGCGGCCCTTGGCGCTGCACAGCGCGGCCAGACGGGCCTGACCCTGCGGCAGGAGCAGGAAGTCCTGCGTGAGCTGGCCATGGAGAAACTTGGCGGCGTCCTCGCCGGCCGCGCGTATCACGCCCAGATGGGGCAGGGCGGCAATACCCGAGGGCAGGGGAGAGAAGGCTGGCAGGGCGTGTGACATGCCCTGAATTATCATCGTCGGTCCAAGTCATCTCGCCGCGTGGGGACAGTTTCCCCGCCGCCGTCAACGCGTCCTGCCCGTGCGTCGCTTCTTCCTGTTGTCCTTCCTGCTGGCCGCCTTCGCGGCGATCGGTGCCACCGCGGCCGCGCTGTGGTGGGTTCATCAGCCGATGGCGCTCAGTCAGACGCCCGCCGAACTCTCCGTCGAGCCCGGCACCACGCCGCGTGGCGTAGCAGAAGCCGTGGTACGCCAGGCCGGTGTGCGCACCGATGCCGACCTGCTCTACGCCTGGTTCCGCCTGTCGGGGCAAGACCGACAGATCCGCGCCGGCAGCTACGAGATCGAGGCCGGGACCACACCACGCGGTCTGCTGGCCAAGCTGGTCCGAGGCGAGGAAGCCCTGCGCGCCGTCACGCTGGTGGAAGGCTGGACATTCCGCCAGGCCCGCCAGGCGCTGGCGCGTGCGGACAGCCTGCGCCAGGACACGGCCGCCATGAGCGACGACGCCCTCATGGCCGCGCTGGGGCGTGCCGGCGTTGCGGCCGAAGGACGTTTCTTCCCCGACACATACACCTATTCAAAGGGCAGCAGCGACCTGGCCGTGCTTCGCCGCGCACTGCATGCGATGGACCGCCGCCTGGACGCCGCGTGGGCCCAGCGCGCGCCGGGTCTGCCGCTCAAGAGCGCGGACGAAGCCCTGATCCTGGCCAGCATCGTCGAAAAGGAAACCGGCCGCGAATCGGATCGCGCCGAGATCTCGGGCGTGTTCATCAACCGCCTGCGCATCGGCATGCTGCTGCAGACCGACCCGACCGTCATCTACGGCATGGGCGAGAGCTTCGATGGCAACCTGCGCCGCCGCGACCTGCAGACAGACACGCCCTGGAACACCTACACGCGCACCGGCCTGCCGCCCACGCCCATCGCCTTGCCCGGCCGCAACGCCCTGCTGGCCGCGGTGCAGCCGGCCCAGACGCGCGCGCTGTACTTTGTCTCGCGTGGCGACGGCACGTCGCACTTCAGCCCCTCGCTCGACGAGCACAACCGCGCCGTCAACCGCTACCAGCGGGGAGGGCGCTGACGCCATGACCGACACCACGGCCACCGCCGCCCGAGCGGGCCTGTTCATCAGTTTCGAGGGCATCGACGGCGCGGGCAAATCCACCCACATCGCCGGCCTGGCCGATGCTTTCCGTGCGCAGGGCCGGCAGGTCACGCTCACGCGTGAGCCGGGCGGAACGCCGCTGGCCGAGCAGTTGCGCACGCTGGTGCTGAACACGCCCATGGATCCGCTGACCGAGGCCCTGCTGGTGTTCGCCGCGCGGCGCGACCATCTCGCCCAGGTGATCGAGCCCGCCCTGGCGCGTGGCGACGTGGTGCTGTGCGACCGCTTCACCGACGCCACGTTCGCCTACCAGGGTGCCGGACGCGGCTTCGATCCCGACATGCTGGCCGTGCTGGAGCGATGGGTTCAAGGCCGCGAGGGCGGCACGCTGCGCCAGCCCGACGCCACGATCTGGTTCGACCTGCCGGCCGAGACGGCCGCCGAGCGGTTGGCCGGCGCCCGCGTGCCTGACAAGTTCGAGTCGCAGCCGGTCGAATTCTTCCGCCGCGTGGCCCAGGGCTACGCCGACCGGGCCGCTGCCGCGCCCGGGCGCTTCGTGCGTGTGGACGCAGCCCGCACGCGGCATGAAGTCTGGCAACAGTTGACGGGTGCACTGGTGCGGCGCGGCTGGCTGGCCATCATGGTGGCCACACGGCCAGGGGGTTGAGTGAGCAACGAAGCCGCCCCTCTCGCTCCCTGGCTCGCCGTGCAGCGCGACCGCCTGCTGGCCCAGCGCGGCCATGCATGGCTGCTGCAGGGCGCATCGGGCCTGGGCCAGTACGACCTCGCGCTGTCGCTGGCGCGCGCGTGGCTATGCGAGGCGCCCACAGGGCAGGGCGCCTGCGGCCAGTGCGGCAGCTGCCATGCCATCGACGTGCGCACGCATGCCGACCTGGCGGTGCTCATGCCTGAAACCCGGATGATGGAAACAGGCTGGCCGCTGTCCGAAAAAGCCCAGCAGGAAATCGACGACAAGAAGCGCAAGCCCAGCAACGAAATCCGGGTGGAAGCGCTGCGCGATGCCGTGGAGTTCTCGCAGCGCACCAGCGCGCGCGGTCGCGGCAAGGCGGTGCTGGTGTTCCCCGCCGAGCGCATGAACACGATCTCGGCCAACGCATTGCTCAAAACGCTGGAGGAGCCGCCGGGTGACGTCAAGTTCGTGCTGGCCAGCGAGGCCGCACACCTGCTGCTGCCCACGATCCGCAGCCGCTGCCTGGGCCACGCCATGGTCTGGCCGGCGCAGGGCGAGGCGCTGGCCTGGCTGATCGCGCAGGGCGTGGCCGAAGCCGACGCACCCGTGTTGCTGCGTGCCGCCGGCGGCCGGCCCGCCGATGCCTTGCGCGACTGGAACGCCGGCCGCCGCGCCAAGACCTGGTCGCTGCTGCCGCGCGCCATGTCGCGGGGTGACGTGGCGGCAATCTCGGATCAGGCGCCGTCCGACGCGGTGGAGACGCTGCACAAGCTCTGCCACGACCTGATGGCCGTCGAGGCCGGGGCCGGACCGCGCTTTTTCGACGCAGCCGACCTGCCCAGGCCGCCATCGCGCCGGGCTCTGGGTGTGTGGTCGAAGTCGCTCGCCCAGGCCGGGCGCACGTCGGAGCATCCCTTCAATGCCGGACTCATGCTCGAATCGCTTGTGAGCGAGGCGCGAAAAGTCCTAAACTCGCGCGCAATCCCATGAGCACCGTCCCCAACACGCCCCGGCCCAGCGTCATCCAGCTGGCCATCAAGGAAAAGGCCGCGCTGTACGCCGCCTACATTCCGCTGTTCGCCGAGGGCGGCATCTTCATACCCACCACCCGCGAGTACCGCCTGGGCGATGACGTCTACGTGCTGCTTTCGCTGCCCGACGACGCCCAGCGCTATCCGGTGGCCGGCAAGGTGGCCTGGATCACGCCGGCGCGCGCCTCGGGTTCGCGCACGCAGGGGGTCGGCATCCGGTTCCCGCAGGACGAGAAGTCGCGCCAGCTCAAGCTGCGCATCGAAGAGGTGCTGGGCGGCGCCCTCGCATCCGACCGGCCCACCCAGACGATCTGACCGGCGCGGCCGCCGGCCGCCCGCGCGTGCGACCGTCGCGCACGGTTGTTTCCATTTCCTGCTGCACCGCGTCTGCCGCGGTGGTCCAATCCGTTGGCGATGTACACCGATTCCCACTGCCATCTCACGTTTCCCGATCTCGCGAGCCAGTTGCCCGCCATCCGCGAGGCCATGTCCGCCGCGCAGGTAACGCGCGCGCTCTGCATCTGCACCACCATGGAGGAGTTTCCTGCCGTGCATGCGCTGGCGCAGGCACATGACAACTTCTGGTGCTCGGTGGGCGTGCACCCCGACAACGAGGGCGTGACCGAGCCCAGCCAGGCCGACCTGACGGCGCGTGCGGCGTTGCCGCGCGTGGTCGCCATCGGCGAGACCGGCCTCGACTATTACCAGATGGACGAACGCAAGGGCGGGCGCGGCATCGCGGACATGGAATGGCAGCGGGAACGCTTTCGCACCCACATCCGCGCCGCGCGCGAGACGCGTCTGCCACTGGTGATCCACACCCGTTCGGCATCCGACGACACGCTGGCCATCCTGTCGGAGGAGGGCGAGGACGGCGGCAGTGGGGCGGCCGGCGGCGTCTTCCACTGCTTCACCGAAACCGCCGAGGTGGCCCGCGCGGCGCTGGACAAGGGGTTCTACATCTCGTTCTCGGGCATCCTGACTTTCAAGACAGCGCAGGATCTCCGCGAAGTGGCGCGCTTTGTGCCCCTTGACCGCATGCTGATCGAAACCGACAGCCCCTATCTGGCGCCTGTGCCGTATCGTGGGAAGACCAACAACCCGTCGTACGTGCCTCACGTCGCCAGGCAGATCGGCGAGCTTCGGCAGATGGCGCCCGAGGTCATCGGTGAGCTGACCAGCGCGAATTTCGACCGTTTGTTTCCCAAAGTTCGAATTCGAGAAATTGCTTGAAGTATCAAGAAATCACCCCTGATTCATAATGATTTTTCTCAAAATTCCCATGCACCCTCCACTCATGAGAAGTTACTTGAGAATTGTGCTGGTAGCCCTTGTTCTGCAAGGATTTCCTGCCGCGCATGCCGGCTCCTATGAGGATTTCTTCGCGGCCATCCGCCGTGACCGGCCCGACGTCATCCAGGGCCTGTTGCAGCGGGGGTTCGACCCCAACACACCCGATCCCGAAAACCAGAAAGGCCTGTTGATCGCGGTCGGCATCCCGTCGGCGGAAGCTGCCAAGGCCCTGATCGCCTGGCCCAAGACCGACCTCAATGTCCTGAACAGTGCCGACGAAAGCGCGCTCATGCTGGCATCGCTGCGCGGGTACGATGACCTCGTGGTGGCGTTGATCGAGCGCGGCGCCTACGTCAACAAGCCAGGCTGGGCCGCACTGCATTACGCGGCCACCAACGGGCATTTGTCCATCATGAAACGGCTGCTTGAAGCCCACGCATTCATCGACGCCGAATCACCCAACGGCACGACGCCACTCATGATGGCCGCGCATTACGGATCGACCGACGCCGTGAAACTGCTACTGGATGAAGGCGCCGATCCGCTGATGAAGAACCAGCAGAACCTCACGGCCATCGATTTCGCGCGGCGCGCCAACCGGGCCGACGCGGCGGAGCTGATTGCGAAGGCCATCCGGGCCAGACAGCCCCGCTCCAAGTCGGGTTGGTAATTGATACGATGTATATTATGTCAAATTATCGGCGGACATGCGAACCGTGCTTGATGTATCGGTCACGATGATCAATCCACTTCAGCCTGCGCCCACCGCGCCCTCTGCCTGACGCGGCCCTGTCGATCAGCGTGTCTGTCATGCAGGACGATCTCTTTGCTGGCCCGGCGCCGGTCGAATCCGCGCCGAACTCCAGGCACACGGGCGCCAGGGAGCGGCCAGCGGGTCGTGTCCGCCGCGACGTGGTCGCGTCCGCAGAGCCGGATGAGGCACTTCGCGCGCTGGCCGTGCGCATGGCTTCGTCGGTCCACTTCGGAACCTCGTCCTGGCATTTTCCCGGCTGGAAGAACCTGGTCTGGGACGATCACGATTACGCGGAATCCGACTTGTCGCGCAAAGGCCTCTCAGCTTACGGCCGCCATCCGCTGATGCGCACGGTCAGTCTGGACCGTGCGTTCTACCGGCCGCTGTCGGCCAGCCAGTACGCCGGCCTCGCCGCGCAGGTGCCGGAAGGATTCCGCTTCGTGGTGAAGGCACCCAGCCTCGTGAGCGATGCGCTGGTGCGCGCCGAGGACGGGCGCGGCCAGCAGACCAATCCAGCCTTCCTCGACCCGGTGCTGGCGCTCAACGAGTTCATCGAACCCGCGCTGGAGGGTCTGGGCCCGCACGTCGGCGCGCTGGTGTTTCAACTCAGCCCCCTGCCCGCCTCCATGCGCCAGCGGCCCGAAGAGGTGATCGCGCGGCTGGGCGCGATGCTGGGCGCGCTTCCGCGCGTTGGCGAGCGATGTCCCGGCGCCGTGATCGCGGTCGAGGTGCGCGACGCCTGCCTGCTCACACCGCAACTCGTCCAGGTGCTCAAGGCGGCCGGCGCCACCTATTGCCTGGGCCTGCACGCACGCATGCCGCCGATCGATGAGCAATTGCCGCTGCTGCGCGCCCTGTGGCCCGGCCCGCTGGTGTGCCGCTGGAACCTGCACCGCATGCATGGGGCGCACGGTTACGAGGATGCGAAGAAGCTCTACGAGCCGTTCGACCGGCTTGTCGACGAAGACCCGCACACCCGCGAAACGCTGGCACGCGTGGTGGCGGGCACGGCCGGCGCCGGCTGGCCGGTGTACGTGACCATCAACAACAAGGCGGAGGGCTCGGCGCCCCTGTCGGTGCAGGCATTGGCGCGCGCGGTGGCGGCATTGTCAGCGCCCGCAGAAGCCGCCTGACGCCTGCGGCCGATCAGCGAGGCTGCAGCGGCGCGTGGGATGAGCGACGAGACGCGCCGTCGCTTTTGCCCTGCGTCACCACGAAAGCCAGCGTGGGCGCCGTGAAGTCCTTCAGGGGCGCGCCCAGGCCGATCTCGCCACGGCCATGCAAGACACATTCGTCACGCCGCAGGATCAGCTCGGCCGAGGCCGTGGCGCCATCGGCGAAGCGCAGCCAGGTGCCATAGCTGCTGACGTCCACCAGCACCACGCTGCCGTGCCGCCATTCGAGCCGCGCATGCGTGCGCGAGACCCGGGGATCGTTGACCACGAACTCGTTCTCGGCCACGCGGCCGATACGCGCAGGCAGCGATTTCGGCGTGAACGTGCGGCTCTGGTCGAGCCAGCGCAAATTGATGCGCACCTCGTCGGGCGGCGTGGCGCGCAGCGCGGCCAGTTCGCTGATGCTGGCCTGCTGGGTCAGGAATTCGGACGAGTCGTCTTCCCACTCGATGCGGTACACCGGCATGGGCTCGGCCTTGCCGCGGATGCTGATGGGCCCGAGGCTGCGGTAGCGCACGCCCGTGTGAGCCAGCTGGTCGATGACGGCGTCGTTGGCCCAGATCTCGTCGGCACCCGAGAGATCGGACAGACGCGAAGCCACGTTGACCGCATCGCCATAGCAGTCGCCATCGACTTCGACGATTTCGCCAGCGGCCACGCCCACCTGAAGGCGCATCCGCAGGGGCTCGGGCCATTTCTCAAGACGCAGCTGATGACTCACCTGCATCTCGATCACGGCCTCGACCGCGTTGACGGCATCGGGAAACACCGCCAGCACGCCATCGCCGAGCGTCTTGACGACCCGGCCGTGATGGGCATCACAGACCTTGCCGACCCACTGCGTGAGCCGTGTCACGGCATCGGTCGCGCGGGCATTGCCGAGGGTTTCGAAGACACCCGTGCTGCCCGACAGATCCGCGAAAACGACGGTGGTGTGAACCCCCATGCCCCTACATATGAAAATTGTTGTAACGCGCAGTGTAGGGCAAGCCGCCATGCGCGGCCATCACGCCGATGCGGCAGGCCCCGGTCCGTTGCGTGCCCGCAAAGTGTGGCCGTGCCGCCGCTCCCCGTTGCAGACTCAGGCGCCCGGTGTTCGCAACTGCAGCGATTTGTATTCGAGGAATTCTTCGAGGCCGTATCGGCCGTTCTCGCGCCCGTTGCCCGACTGCTTGTAGCCGCCGAAGGGTGCCTGGCCATTGAAAGGCGCGCCGTTGATGTCCACCTGACCGGTGCGCATGCGGCGGGCGAAGGCAATGGCATGGTCTTCGTCCCGCGACCACACGCCGCCGCCCAAGCCATAGGGCGTGTCGTTGGCGATGCGCGCCGCATCGTCTTCGTCGCGGTAGGTGAGCACCACCAGAACGGGGCCGAAGATTTCCTCCCGCGCCAGCGTGTCGCCCGGCTTCACACGCAGCACCGTGGGCTGAACGAAATAACCGCGCGCGGGCACGGCCGCGTCGGGGCCGCCGGCGATGAGTTCGGCGCCCTCCGCCAGACCTTGCCGCACCAACGCCAGAACGCGATCGCGCTGCGCGGCGCTCACCAGCGGACCGAGCTTGCTGCCCTCTTCCAGGCTCGGGCCGATGGGCAGCCGGGCAACGGCGGCACGCAGCAGGTCCTTGGCTTCAGTCAGGCGGTCTTCTGGAACCAGAAGGCGCGTGTGGGCGGAGCACGTCTGCCCGCTGTTGAGCAGGCAGGCCGAGACGCTGCCCTTGATGGCGGCTTCCAGGTCGGCATCGGGCAGCACGACGCTGGCCGACTTGCCGCCCAACTCCAGCGCGACGCGCTTGATGGTCTGGCTGGCCAGCTCGGAGACGCGCCGGCCGGCGCGCGTGGATCCGGTGAAGCTCACCATGTCCACCTCGGGATGCGTGGCCAGCACCTCGCCCACGTCTAGCCCGCTGCCGTTGACCAGATTGAAAACGCCAGGCGGCAGGCCCGCTTCATGGATCACCTCGGCCAGGATCAGCGCATTGACCGGCGCGATCTCGCTGGGCTTGAGGACCACGGTGCAACCGGCCGCCAGCGCCGGGGCCACCTTCAGGGCGATCTGGTTGAGCGGGAAGTTCCATGGCGTGATGCAGCCCACCACGCCCACCGGCTCGCGCAGCACAAGCGAGTGGCCAACGCGCTCCTGCCATTCGAACGAGCGGGCGACTTTCGCGAAGTTGCCAAAGTTCCAGATCGGCGAGCCCACCTGCACGGCGCGCGCCAGC
>JAGOCV010000063.1 GCA_017998575.1 Burkholderiaceae bacterium | reverse complement strand
GTTCTTGCTGGTGGCGGGGGCGCAGAACACCGCGCCATGCACGCCATGCGATTCCAGCGCGTCGCGCAGCACCATGGTGTCGGGCTCGGTGCCGGCCTCCAGCGCGATGATCTGCTCGGTGCCCTGATGGATCGGGTAGCCCAGGTCGGCCAGCCCCTCGCGGATGCGGTGCGTGTGCGCGAACAGGCGTTCGCGTGCATCGTCGGCGCGGCGGATCACGTCGAGCGTGGCGGCCAGCCCGGCCACTTCGTGCGGCAGCAGGCACGAGCTGAAGATGTTGGGAAAGCTCTCCGACAGCACGTAGTAGCGCATGGCGCGCGGCATGGTGAAGAAGCCCGCGCGGCCAGCGAAGGCCTTGGCCAGGCTGGCGGTGATGAAGTGCACGCGATGCGACAGGCCCAACGCCGCGCACAGGCCGGCGCCGCCCGGGCCGTGCGTGCCCAGCGAGTGCGATTCGTCCACCAGGACCATGCTGCCGTGGTGTTCGGTCACTTCCACCATCTCGGCCAGCGGGCACAGCGCACCCGTGGTGCTGTAGACCGAATCGACGATCACGAGGCCGGGCCCGTGGCGCTGCATCATGCGCTCCAGATGCTGCGGATCGTTGTGGCGGAAGGCGTGGCCGGTGGCACGCGCGGCGCGTACGCCTTCCCACAACGAGGTGTGGGCCATGGTGTCCACGTACACGGGCGTGCCGGCATCGGCGATGGCCTGGATCAATCCGGTGTTGGCCGCGTAGCCCGACTGGCACAGCAGCCCGTCTTCCTTGCCGAGCCAGCGCGCCAGCGATTGTTCGAGCCGGTGGGCCGGATGGTCGCTGAGCAGGAACGCGCCGGACTGGATGACGAACTCGCCGTCCCTGCGCAGCGCATCGACCTGCGCCGCCACGATATCGGGGTGTCCGCTGATGCCGAGATAGTCGTTCCCATCGAGGCGCAGGGCCTGCGGTCCGGCGGGCTTGCTGTGGAGGATGAACTTGCCGCCCCACTCGGCCTGCCAGCGTGGCGCGAAGTCGCGCGCGATGCGATGGTTCAGACGGGACGACAGCGGCGGGTCGATTGCGCGGGGTGTGCAAGCAGCCGGGGAATCAAGGAGTTGCATGGGTGGCCTCGTGAAGAAGTGCCACCTATTGAAGATTCAATTTGTAAACAAGGGTTTTGTACCCCTGTCAAATTTGACAGGGGTCCGCCTTGCAATCGCGCTCTCTGCCCAAGCCGAAGTCACGGCATATAAATCTTTGGATTTAATCTCACCGCATTTTTGCGACAGGTGCCGCGCAAATGCAACACCACGGCCGTGGGTCAGCCCGGCTCCATTGGCAGGGTGCTGGGCGGCGGCGGCAGATCGGTGAAACGTGGCGAGAGCACGGGCGCGGCCAGCGGAGTGCGCGCCGGCGCGGCGGACACGCTCGCCGGGCCGGCATCGGGCACGCGCGGCTCGGCGGGCGGAATGTCGCCACTGCCACCCGCGTCACTGAAGTAGAAATCGAGCATGCCGCGCTCGGCCTCGAAGAAGCGCGAGAACGTCACGCCCTGGTTCCGGCTTTCCGCCACGTGCAGGTTCAGCAGGAAGATCAGCTCCAGATCATCTTCGTCGAGTTCGATCTGCGGCGGATGGCCCAGCCGGCTGCCCAGAAACTCCAGCGCCTGATCGCGCGTGGCGCCCGGCATCAGCAACGCGAAACGCGATGGGCCCAGACGGCCGACCAGGTTGCGGCCGGTGGCCAGCGATTCCATCAGCCGCAGCGTCTTCTCCACCGCCAGCCGCGCGATGCGCGAACCATAGAGACCGCGCAGGCCCGGCAGGTCGGGCACATCCAGAAAGACGAGCGTGGCCGGCAGGTCGCCCCGGCGGCAATCGGACCACAAGGCCCCGCCATAGTCGACGAGGCCGTACTCGTTGAGCATGCCCGAGCCGGCATCGACACGGCGCTCTTCCAGCAGTTCATCGGTGCGCCTCAGGACGGCGCCCATGCGGATCGAGGCTGCCGTGAAGATCAGCAGCAAACCCACGCGCGCCACGGTTCCCATCAGCGACAGGTCGGTGCCCGCGAACGCCACCGCGCTGAGAGCGATGAGCACGTTCACTCCCAGCAACGCCCAGGCATAGGACGGGCGCAGCAGCAGCGCATAGAAGATCACCGGCACGCTGATCCAGAAGAAGCCGGTGGTGTTGCTGCTGATGCTGCCTGCCTGCAGCCAGGTCATGGCCAGCCCCATCAACGCGAACAGGAGGGCCCGCGCCATCAGCGCCGGCTGCTGGCGCGCCGGCCTGCGCCAGGCCCACAGGGCCACCGCGAGAGCCCCGAGCACGTACGCAGCCATGATGTGCCGGCCGAGGGTCAGCACATACATCCAGCCCGTGCTGGCGGCCAGTGCGAAGCCGATCCACGGCTCGATCAGTCCGATGTGGCGGGGCACGCTGGCCCTGTCGCGCGCCGACGCAGCCCGCGCGAAGCCCAGCATCGAGGGCTGCGTCGTGCCGCCGAAGCGGGAATCACCGAATGCACTGTCCAACCGTTTTCTCCAGGAATCTCTCGGGCACCGGCACGTGCGGCCAGCGGACCGCAGTCTAGACAGGACGCGCTCTTGAACGACTCACGCCGCGCGGCGCCGGGGCGCCACTGTGGCATGGAAACGCCACATTCGTGACAAATTTCTAGTTCTGACGCCAGGGCAGGCCGTGAAAGCGCCAGCCACCCTTGCGCCCGCGCTGTCCCTGCGCATCGGCATCGCCCTCGAAACCTTCGAGGATGTTGTAGGCCGAAAGTCCCAACTCGGTGGCGCGTCGTGCAGCCGCCACCGACCGGACCCCGCTGCGGCACAACAGGACCAGCTTGCGTCCGCCGTCTGCCGCGGCGCGGGCCTGATCGTCGAACGCGGGGTTCATCGCCATGCCCGGCCATTGCTTCCAGGCCACGGCCACGCTGCCCGGCACGAAGCCGACCCACTCGCGCTCTGCATCGGAACGCACGTCGACCAGCACGGCATCGCCGGCCTGTACCCATTGCCAGGCCAGCTGAGGGGACACGTCGCCGGCATAGCCTTCGGCGGGACGGACGGATTCGGTGGAGGGGTGGGCCTGGGTCATGGTGCGAGGCATTCTGCCAGCGCACGCAGGCTGCGCCCATTACAGACCGTTGCATCCGGCGCGGCTTATTTCACTTTCTTTGCGGCGCATCGATAACGGCCAGGGCCCCTCATGCGTTCTCATGGAAGTCACGGGCATGATCGCCCGATGGGAGACACCATGCATCGCGCACGCCGCACCACCGCCACCGCCCGCCCTTCGCTCGCGCCCGGCTCGCGCCGGGCCCTCGCCTGGCCCGTGCTGGCCGCGCTCGCGCTGGCCGGCGCAGCGGCCCCTCTCGTGACACCGGCCCATGCGCAGACGGTCGTCGGCACACAACAGCAGGCCGAGTTGGATCCGCCCGGCCGCGTCGCCAGGCTGAATCACTTCGATGGCAACGTGAGCCAGCAGAACACGGGCGACACCGGCTGGGAGCGCGCGCAAGTCAACTACCCCCTGACGGCCGGCGACCGTCTGGCCACCGACGCCAGCGGGCGGGCCGAGCTGCACCTGGGCTCGACCGCGCTGCGCCTGGGCGCCGGCACGCAGATGGAGTTCGCGCAACTCGACGACGACCGCGCCTTCCTCACCGTGATGCAGGGCACGCTGGCGCTGCGCGTGCGTCAGCTGTTCCAGGGCCAGCACCTGGAGGTGAACACGCCCAACCTGGCCTTCAGCATCACCCAGCCCGGTGAGTACCGCGTGGACGTCGATCCAGCCGGCGGCATCACGCGCGTGGCCAGCTTCGACGGCGGCGGCGTGGTGTATGGCGAAGGTGGGCAGACGCTCATGGTGGGCTCGCCGCAGCAGATCCGCTTCACCGGCCGCAACCTGGTGCAGGTGAGCGCGGGCAACGGCGTCGCGCGCGACGCGTTCGACCAGTGGACGCTGGCACGCGACCGCCAGGAAGACCAGTCGCAGAGCGCGCAATATGTCTCGCGCGAAGTGGTCGGCTATCAGCAGCTCGACGCGTATGGCAGCTGGTCCATCGATCCGGCACTCGGCCCGGTCTGGTATCCGCGCGTCACCGTGGCCGACTGGGCGCCGTATCGCTACGGCCATTGGGCCTGGGTCGCACCCTGGGGCTGGACGTGGGTGGACGACGCGCCCTGGGGCTTCGCGCCTTCGCATTACGGCCGCTGGACGCAGGTCGGGCCGCGCTGGGGCTGGGTGCCGGGCCCGCGAGTGGCGCGGCCGTACTACGCGCCCGCGCTGGTGGCCTTCGTCGGCGGTTCCTCGGGCGGCGTGGACTGGAGCCTGTCCATCGGCGGTGCAAGCCAGCCGGGCGTGGCCTGGTTCCCGCTGGCGCCGGGCGAGGCCTATCGCCCCTACTACCGCGCCAGCAACACCTACATCACGCAGATCAACCGCACGGTCATCGTCAACAACAACCGCGGCGCCCCGCCCGGCTACCGCTTCCAGCGGCCCGACAGCGTGACCGCCTGGGGTGCGGACGACTTCCGGCGTGGCCGGCCCATCCGGGGAGACTTCCATCGCGTGGCGCAGGCCGACCTCGACCGCGGCCGTCCCGGCGTCATCCCCGACCTGCGGCCGCCGCCGCGTGTCGATGGCAATGCGCGCCCCGGCGGCAACGACCGGCCCTGGAACACCGGCAGCCGACCCGGCTGGCAGAACCCGCAACAGCAGCCGTCGAACGACGACCGCCGCGCCGACAACCGCCGGCCCGGTGACGACCGACGCCCCGACGTCCGCCCTGGCGATGGCCGCCCGGACGGCAATCGCGGCCCCGACGGTGGCCCCGGCTTCTCCCGCCCGCCGCAGCAGGCGCCCGATCTCGCCGAGCAGCAGCGCCGCCAGATCGAGCGCATGGAATCCCGCGGCAGCCTGACGATGGAGCAGCGCCAGCAGATCCAGCAGCAGCACGACCAGCAGCGCCGCGCCCTGGCCGAGCAACAGCAGCAGCAATTGCAGAACGGCGCCCAGCGCCAGCAGTGGGAGCAGCAGCAACGCGTGCAGCGCCAGCAGGACGATCAACGCGATCGCGTGGAGCGCCAGCAGCGCGAGATGCAGGACCGCGTGCGGCGCCAGCAGTTCGAGCAGCAGGAACGCGTGCGGCAGCAGCAGATGAACATGCAGCAGCAGATGCAGCAACAGCAGCAACGCGACCGGCAGGTCCAGCTCGATCAGCAGCGCGCGGCGTTCGAACAGCAGCAGCGCCAGCAGGAGCAGCAGCGCCAGGCGCAGCGCGAGCAGGCCATGCAGCAGGAACGCGCGGCGCGCCAGCAACAGGAGGATGCGCGCCGTCAGGAAGCCCAGCGCCAGCGCGAGGCGCAGCAACAGCAGCAGGTCCAGCGCGGACCGCAGCGCGGCGGGCCCGAGGGGCCGCGCCCGGATCGCCCGCGCCGCGAGGACCGCGGCGACGACGGCCGGCCCGGCCGGGGCTGACGCAAGGACACGTGGCGCGCCGCCGGCGCGCCACGTCGCCGCTCACTCCTCGTCGCTGTCCGCGTCGTCCGACGTGGCGGCGTTCTCGTCGTCCTGATCGGCCAGTCGCGCATCGACGCGCGCCTTCAGGCCCTGCGCCTGCTCGATGAACTCGGGCACGGGCACGGCCGGCGCCAGGCGCCACGAGGGTGGCAGCAGGCTGGCCATGTAGAGCTCGTTGGACAGGCGCTTGGTCTGCATCCAGGTCGACCCGATGAGGCCGCCCACGCCCAGCAGCACCAGCACCGTCATCGAACCAGCCAGCAGGTTGCGCCGGCGCGGCGCAATCACGTGCAGGTGCGCGAACAGACCGGCCGCCGCCGCCACGATGGCCCCGATCCAGGCGAGACGTGCCAGCAGCTCCCACGAGAACATGCCGCCCAGCACCTGGCTGCCCGACATCACCACCTGCGTGGCGACGAACGTGGCGCAGGCGATGCGCACGTGCCGCCAGAAATGCATCTGCCCGGTGAAGAGCCGTGTGGCCAGTGCCCAGAGGCCTGCCCACAGCAGCACCGAGCCCAGCAGATAAGCCAGCACGAACGGCAACTGCTGCCAGAAGCGCCGGCTCTCGTCGGTACCCAGCCAGCCCTGGCCCAGCTGCAGCACGAACATCAGCGCCAGCAGCGAGACCGTGACCGCAGCGCGGCTCCAGGCGAAGCGCGGCAGCGGCTGTTCGGGCGCCAGCGGCGCTTCGGCCAGCCGCAGCACGAAATGCAGACGGCCGACGCTCAACTCCTGCCCTTGGGGCCAGTCGAAGCGCTCGCCGCGCCCGTGGCGGCGGCGGCGCAGCGTGACGCCGTTGACGGTGTCCAGGACTTCCACGCTCACCGGGCCGCCGTCGGGTGCCCGGTCCACGCTCAGGTGTGACGCGGCCAGGTGGGCATCGTCGAGCACGAGATCATTGGAGAGCGCGCGGCCCACGGTGACGGGCCAGCGCGTCACGGGTACGCAGCCCAGCAGGTTGCCGTTGCGGTCGCGGGCTTCGAGCAGCGCGAGGATCATGGCTTGCCTCCTTCCCAGCGGAAGCCGGCCAGGTAGTGCTGAACCATCTTCAGCCCGTTGTCGAAACTCACGCCCTGCGCGTCGAGCCGGCCCTGCACGCCCTGCGTGGGCTGGTTGAGCGTGGCCACCAGCACCGACACGTCGTAGAGGCCCGGCAGCTTGCGGTAGCCGGTGAAGCAGATGACGGCGCGCATAGGCATGCCGGCCTGCTCGATGTAGCGCTCGCTGCATTCGGCCGGCGTCTTGTGGCGCGAGCCGCGGATGGGGAAAGCCTCGTTGCGGAAGCTCGCCGAATGCAGCATGGCAAAGCGCAACTGACCCAGGTTGGGCGCGTCGTAGGCTTCGTAGCGCAGGCGCAGGAAGCCGGTGTTGAAGTCGCCCGCGAAGACGTGGCTGTCGACCTGGCAGTCGGTGCGCTCGACACTGAACGAACGCGCGTCGGGCGTGCGGCCCGCGCCCCAGCAGCGCGCCAGCGCGTCGTCGGGCACCGGAACGGCATAGCCGCCGTGGCGCTGCGTGCGCAGCGGCGACGCCATGAAGCGGCCGGCGACCAGCCCCTGGTGCGCCAGCAGTTGCCGCGCCACTTCGGCGTGCGCGGCGCGCGTGATGGGCTGCGCGCCGGCCGCGCGCGCCAGCAGCGCCTGCGCGAAGCCGGCCGGGATCAGGAAGCTCACCTGCTCGCCGTCGAGCCGCTTGGCCACGTTGATGCCGATCACGCGGCCCTGGTCGTCGAGCGCCGGGCCGCCGCTCATGCCGGGGTTGAGCGCCCCGCCGAAGAAGATGCGTGGATAGAAGCTGCGCTGCACCAGCCCGTTGAAGGTGCCTTCCATGACGGCGAAGCCGATGTCCAGCGGATTGCCCAGCGAGTAGATGCGGTCGCCCTGCGACAACGGCTCGGGCGCAGGACGGAAATCGAGTACCGGCCAGGTGGCGCCGGCCTCGGCCGACTTCACGCGCAGCACGGCCAGGTCGTGCGTCACGTCGAAGGCCAGCAGTTCGACCTCGCCCTCCTTGCCGTCCACCGGCACGTACACGCCGCGGTGCCGCTCGGGGTCGAGCGCCAGCTGGCTGGCCACGTGGAAGTTGGTGACGATGAGGCCCGGCCCGGCCACGAAGAAGCCCGAGCCCACCGAGGTCTGCGTGTTGGTGTTGCGCAGCAGCGTGCGGATCTGCACGAGCTTGGCGCGCGACGTTTCGTACACACGCCGCGCATCGCGCGACACCGGCGCGGCGGCCTGCGGATCGGTGGCGCCGGCCGGCGCCGCGCCCGGCACCTCGGGCGCCGGGGCCGAGGCGGGCGCCAGCGGCGGTGCGGCCTGGGTGCGAGCCACAGGCGGCGCGCCGCCGCCCGGAGCCTGCGCCTGCGCCGTCGCGGCCATCAGCAGTGCGGCCAGCAGGCCGGGCACCAGACCCCAGGCCTGGCGGATTGAAAGGCGCGAAAGACGGCGCAGATGCATCGGGTCATTCTAGGCGGCGCTTGAGGCCCCCATGGCATATTCGACGCCATGTCCCAGCGCGCCGCCGACCTGAAATCCACCCACGAGCGCGGCATCTTCCGGGAGTTCGCCGAGCGCTTCCGGCCCGACGTCGACCTGCACTCCATTGCCAGCGGCAACCCGCTGGGCCGCGAGCCCGACATCCTCGCCAAGTCCACCGAGGGTGACGCGTACACCGCCTTCGAACTGGTGCGGCTGACCGAAGCCACCAGCCAGATCGTGGCCGGATCGCCCGCCGGCCTGTCGCCAGGGACGGCCAGCGTGGCGCTCTACAACGTGCATGCCTTCGCCGAGAAATTCCGCAACGCGCGGCGCGGCTACTACCGGGGCGTGCCGGCTCCGCAGCTCGAACTCCTGGCGTACAGCGAGCACCTGCTCACGCCCTGGGACGTGGTGCTCGGCACGCTCGACCACTGGATGACGCACGAGGCCGGCTGCTGCGAGTTCACCCAGGTGTGGCTGTGGAACCGCGAACCGGTGCGCGGCGCGCCGGAGCTCTGGCGCTGGACGCCGCAGTCGGGCCTCTCGGCCGTCGCCTGACGATCGCCCCGGCATCCTGACAGAGCCAGCGGCCGTTCGGCCCTTCCCCATCGAAGCCGGGGAGCGCAGGCCCCGCCCGCTCAGATCAGCCGCACCTTCACACCCTTGCCCTTGATGCGGCCGGCCGCCAGGCGCCGCTCGGCCTCGCGCGCGATGGCGCGGTCCACCGCCACGTAGGTGGAGAAGTCGTTGATGTTGATCTTGCCGACCTGCTCCCTGGCGAAGCCGGCCTCGCCGGTGAGCGCGCCCAGCACGTCGCCGGCGCGGATCTTTTCCTTGCGCCCGCCCTGGATCTGCAGCGTGGCCATGGGCGGCACCAGCGGGCCGTCGCCCGTGGGCGTGAGGCTGGCCAGCGGCTGCCAGTCGCTCTCGCGGCCCTGCAGCTGCTCGATCTTGCCGACCGATCCCATCTCATCCATGCTGGCCAGGTTGAGCGCCAGACCCTCTTCGCCCGCGCGGCCGGTGCGGCCCACGCGGTGCACGTGCACCTCGGGATCGGGCGTCACATCGACGTTGATGACCGCCTCCAGGCCCGCGATGTCGAGGCCGCGCGCCGCCACGTCGGTGGCCACCAGCACCGAGCAGCTGCGGTTGGAGAACTGCACCAGCACCTGGTCGCGCTCGCGTTGCTCCAGCTCGCCGTACAGCGCCAGCGCGCTGAAACCCTGCGCGGCCAGCACGGCCTGCAGGTCGCGGCACTGGGCCTTCGTATTGCAGAAGGCCAGTGTGCTGGCCGGCCGGAAGTGCTCCAGCAGCCGGCTCACGGCGTGCAGGCGCTCGCTGTCTTTCACCTCGTACCAGAGCTGGCGGATCTGCGCGCCGCTGTGCTGCGCCTCCACCTTGACCGTGACCGGGTCGCGCATGAACTGCTGCGCCAGTTTGGCGATGCCCTCGGGGTAAGTGGCCGAGAACAGCAGCGTCTGGCGCTGGGCCGGACACTGCTTCGCCACCTTGGCGATGTCGTCGAAGAAGCCCATGTCGAGCATGCGGTCGGCTTCGTCGAGCACCAGCGTGTTCAGCGCGTCGAGTTGCAGGCTGCCGCGCTCCAGGTGATCCATCACGCGGCCGGGCGTGCCGACCACGATGTGGGCGCCGTGTTCCAGGCTCGCCAGTTGGCCGCGCAGCGGCACGCCGCCGCACAGGGTCACGAGCTTGATGTTTTCCTGCGCGCGCGCCAGGCGGCGGATTTCGGTGCTGACCTGATCGGCCAGCTCGCGCGTGGGGCACAGCACCAGGGCCTGGACGGCGAAGCGGCGCGGGTTGAGGCTGGCCAGCAGCGCCAGCGCGAAAGCGGCCGTCTTGCCGCTGCCCGTCTTGGCCTGGGCGATCAGGTCGCGGCCCAGCAACGCTGTGGGCAGGCTGGCGGCCTGGATGGCCGTCATGTCGGTGTAGCCCAGTTGCGTGAGGTTGGCCACCGTCTGCGGCGACAGCGGCAGGCTGGAGAAAGAGGCACCGGCAGGCGCCGGCGTGGAGGAAGGTGATTCGGCAATGCCGCGCGGAGAAGCCATGTACCGATGGTACGCGCGCAGGCGAGGGCGACAGCCTCAGCCACGCGCCTGCGCGGCGCCGGCCCGACGCACGGCCGAGAGGAAGTCGTCGTACACCTCCCCCTGCAGCGAACTCGGGCGCTGCACGATGGAGATCGGTGCCGAAAAGTCCGACAGCGGCGTGCGCAGCACGCGCACCAGCCCCTGGGCCTGCGCAAAACGGCCGGCATCGAGCGGCACCACCGCCAGCGCGCCGAGCCGCCAGGCCAGCGACACGCTCGTGGCGAACGACGACGACTCGAGCAACGGCCGTGGCGGCGCCACGCCGGCACGGATGAACTCCGTGTTGATCAGTTGCCGTGTCGCCAGCTCGGGTGGCGGCAGTACCCATCGCTCGGCGGCCAGATGCTGCCAGCCGATGCTCCGCCGGCGCGCAATCGGCTGGTTGGCACCAGCAATCACGCACAGCGTTTCGTCGTAGAGCCGCTCGATGCGCAACCCGCGCACACGCTCGCTGTCGAGCAGCTCGCCGGAAAAGCGTCCGACAGCGCAATCGAGCTCGCCCCCGTCGAGCGCGAGCAGCAACTCGTGGATCGAGGCCTCGCGAAAGCGGACGAGCGTGCCCGGCCGCCGCGCGAGGAAGTCTGCCAGCGCACGCGGCAGCAATGCCAGCATCATGATCGGCGTAGCCCCCACGCGCAGCAGGCCAGCGTCGCCTTCCTCGATGGCCTGCAACTCGTCGCGCAGGATGTCCCACTCGTTGAGCATCACCTCGGCGCGGTGCAGGAAGGCGCGCCCGCTCGCCGTCGGCCGCGTGCCCAGGCGACCCCGCTCGAACAACCGCACCCCCAGCGAAGACTCCAGCTCCTGCAGCATCTTGGTTACGGCGGACTGGGTGCGGTGCAGGGCCTGTGCGGCTTCCCTGACGGTGCCGTGGCGTACGAGGGCCCGGCACAGCAGAAGGTGCTGCAGACGCAGATGTGCAGCAGCGGCAACGGGAAGACGTGTGGACATCTAAGTATTCCTTCATGGAATCGATCCATGCGTATAAATCAGTTTTATTAAATCATGCAGTCAATAGACTGGCCGCATGACAGACGACGTCCGGGCATCGGCGCCCCCTCTGCAGCCTTGTGTCACACGCTCCTTCATCGATGGCGTGGCGCACCTGGTCATTCACAACCCACCCGTCAACGCCATCAATTCGCGCGTGCGTCGCGTGCTCCGGAACAGCCTCGACGGACTGGCGACAGACGAGCGCGTGGTCTGTGTGGTCATCTCGGCATCGGGAGACATGTTCTCGGGCGGCGGCGACCTGCGCGAACTCGGGCAACCGGCGCCGGCCGACGATGTGGCGCTGGGTGACCTGGCGCTGCTCATCGAGCGATTCGAGAAGCCCGTGGTCATCGCCCTGCACGGAAAGGTCATCGGCGGCGGTGTATTGCTGGCCATGGCCTGCCATGCACGTGTAGCCGCGCCCGACACCGAGCTGGCCCTGCCGGAAGTCAACCTCGGCTTCGTTCCTGGGGCCGGCGGCACGCAGCGCCTGCCACGGCTGGTGGGCGTCGAGCCCGCGTTGCGCATGGTGGCGCAGGCGATTTCGATGGATCCGCCCGCCGCGCTCGCGGCAGGCCTGGTGGATCTGGTCACGCCCGAGGCCGGCTCGATGCAGCAGCACGCATCCGAGGTCGCCCTCGCCATCGCCCGGGGTTCCCGCCCCTGGCGGCGCACGGCCGCGTTGTCCGTGCCCGGTGGCTCCCCATCGGATGCGGCGATCGCCGCCGCCCGCCACGCCGCCACGGAACGATTTCCGGATCGCGAGGCACCGCAGGCCGCCATCGACCTCATCGCCCTGGCGGCCACCCGTCCGTTCGAAGAGGGTGTGCTCGAAGAACGCGCCACCTTCCTGCGCCTGTCCTCGTCGCAGCAGACGCGCGCGCTGCTCGACAGTTTTTTCGCTGCCCGCGCAGCCGCCCGCGCCCGCAAGGCGGCTGCCGGCGCCGCATGAACAAATCACCCATGCTCCCGCTCGATCCCCTGTTCTCGCCACGCTCGGTCGCGATCTTCGGTGCCTCGTCCGACCCCACCAAGATCGGAGGCCGTCCGGTCAAGTTCCTCAAGTCGCACGGCTTCACCGGCGCCATTCACCCGATCAACCCGAAGTCCGGCGAAGTGCAGGGCCTGCTCGCGCATGCCAGCCTGGACACGGTACCCGGGGCCGTGGACCACGCCATCGTGGCGCTACCGCAGGGCGCCGTGCTGCCGGCCGTGCGAGCCTGCGCCGCGCATGGCGTGCGTGCTGTCACGGTGTTCAGCTCCGGCTTCGCCGAGGTGGACGACGCCGGGCGCCGCGCGCAGGAAGAACTCTCGGCCATCGCCCGCGAATCCGGCATGCGCATTCTGGGGCCCAACTGCATGGGCTTCATGAACCTGCGCACTGGCTTCCTGGGCACGTTCGCGTTCATGGTGGACCTGGGCCTGCCTCCGCTGGGCCGCACGGCGCTTGTCAGTCAGAGCGGCGCCTTTGGCGGACAAGCGTTGGTCATGGCACGCGAACGCCGGCTGCCGCTGGGCGCCTGGGTCACCACCGGCAACGAGTGCGACGTCGAGCTCGCCGACTGCATCGCCCACTTCGCACAAGACGAGGGCACCGACGTCATCATGGGCTACATGGAAGGCTGCAAGACGCCGGGCAAGCTCATCGGCGCCCTCGAGCTGGCGCGCCGGCACGGCAAGCACGTCGTCATGGTCAAGGCCGGACGCTCCGAGGTGGGCCGCGCGGCCGTGCAGTCGCACACCGGCGCACTGGCGGGCGATGACCGCGTGTTCGACGCCCTGTTCCGCGAGTACGGCGTGCATCGTGCCCAGTCGGTGGACGACTTCTTCGACGTGGCGTTGGCCGCGTCAGCAGGCCATCTTCCGCAGGAGGGGCGCCTGGGTGTGTTCACCGTCTCGGGTGGCATCGGCGTGCTGACGGCCGATGCGGCCGAGCAGGAAGGACTGTCGCTGCCGCCCATGCCCGAAGCCGCGCAACGCGAACTGCAGGCGCTGCTGCCACATGCTTGCGTGCGCAATCCGGTGGATGGCACGGCACAGATCTGGTCCGACATGGGCGTGTTCGAGACTTTTCTGCGCACGATGCTGCGCGAGGGTCGTTACGACTGCGTGCTGCTGTTCCTCACGGCGATGCCGCATGCGCCACACCTGCAGGCGCCGCTGGCCGAACTGCTGCTGCGCCTGAGGGCTGACTTCCCGCAGACCCCCATGGTGCTTTCCATGCTCGCGCCCGCCGCGCTGTCGCAACGCATGGCCGAAGCGGGCTACCTGCTGTTCGAGGACACGGGACGCGCCGTGCGTGCACTGGGCGCATTGGTGCAGCTCGCCAAGGCCAGGGAGGCGGCACGGGCCCTGCCGCCGCCGGCGACCTCCGCCATCACGACGCCCGCCCTGCCCGCGCTGGGCGATGCCCGCAACGAGCATGAACTCAAGGCCTGGCTGGCTGGCGCCGGCATCGCCGTGCCGCACGAGCAGGCCGCGCAGGACGCAGCGGCCGCCCTTGCCGCGGCGCGATCGATGGGCTGGCCGGTGGCGCTCAAGGTGCTGTCGCCCGACATCGCCCACAAGACCGAGGTGGGCGGCGTCGCGCTGGGCCTGCGCGACGAGGCGGCGCTGGAGTCCGCCTGGACGACCATGATGGCGCGCGTCGCCCGCGAGGCGCCCGCTGCCCGCATCGACGGCGGCCTGGTCTCGTCCATGGTGACGGGCGGGCTGGAATTCATCGTGGGCGTGCAGCGCGATCCGGTCTTCGGCCCCGTGGCGCTGGTGGGCCTGGGTGGCATCTTCGTCGAGGTGTTCGGCGACGTGTCACTACGGTTGGCACCGGTGTCGCCAGACCAGGCACACGCGATGCTGCGGGAGCTCAAGGCCTGGCCGCTGCTGGACGGCGCGCGCGGACGGCCACGCGCCGACATCGATGCGCTGGCAGACGTCATCGTGCGGCTGTCGCAACTGGCCATGGCCGGGGCCGACCACATCGACTCGATCGAGATCAACCCGCTGCGCGTGTTCGACGCCGGGCAAGGCGTGCTTGCGCTGGATGCGGCCCTGGTCCGGCGCAAGGAGGACTGAACATGGGACGTCGCGTCGACTTCTATTTCTCCGTGCTCTCGCCCTGGGTGTATTTCTCGGGCCCGCGCTTTCATGTGATCGCCCGCGAGACCGATGCACAGGTGATCTACCACCCGATCGACCTGTTGCGCGTCTTCCGCGAGACCGGCGGCACGCCGCTGGCCGGCCTGCACCCGTCACGCCAGGCTTTCAGGGCCCGCGAACGGGAGCGCTGGTCCCGATGGCTGGACATGCCGATCAGCCCGAAGCCGGCCCACCACCCGGTCGACGAATCGCTGGCGGCCCAGATGCTGCTCGCGGCGCAGGACCAGCACGGCCCTGCCACCGTCTGGCCGCTGGCGAACGCGCTGCTCGAAGCGGTGTGGCGCCACGACCAGGACATCTCCGAGCGTGTGACGCTGCTGCAGATCGCCAGCCGGCAAGGCCTGGACGCACCCGCCCTGCTGCGCGCAGCCGACGCGCCCGAAGTGCGGGAGCGTTTCGACGCCGACACGCAGCGGGCCATGGCCGCTGGCGTGTTCGGCGTGCCGAGTTTCGTGATCGACGGCGACCTGCACTTCGGGCAGGACCGCCTGGACTTCGTCGAGCGCGCGCTGCGCGGCTGACACGACAGGATTCGCGAAAGACGACGTGCCAGCACGGGCGCGCGACGGGAAACAGAGTTGGTTCGATGAACGCATGCACTTGAAAGGAACACCGATGAAGGCAGTCACGAAGATCATGCTGGCCCTCTGCGTGGCCGGTACCGCTGGCCTCGCAGCGTCACAAACGCCCTGGCCCAGCAAACCGATCCGCTGGATCTCGCCCTGGGCTCCGGCCGGCGGCAACGATCTGCTCTCGCGATCGATCGGCAACGAGATCGCGAAGACGCTGGGCCAGCCCGTCGTGGTCGAGAACCGGCCGGGTGCCTCGGGCACGATCGGCACGGACGCCGTGGCCAAGGCGGCGCCGGACGGCTATACGC
>JAGOCV010000062.1 GCA_017998575.1 Burkholderiaceae bacterium | reverse complement strand
GGGCCTCGTCCAGCCCACGGCGCGACTTGCCGGTGGCCACCGCCAGCCAGTGATGGCGCGCCTTCAGGTCAGCCAGCAAGGGCAGCACGCCATCGAACAGCGTGATGTCGTGCTGGTGCGCCATGTAATGCACGCGATAGCGCTCGCCCAGTTGGGCATGGCGTTCACGCGGCACGTCGGGCGCGGCGTGCGCCAGCGCCTGCATGAGGCCCATGCCGATCACATAGGCCGCATCGCGCTCGCTCGGTACGGTGCCTCCAACGTCGCGCACAGCATCCTGGATGCAGCGCGTGATGATGCGCGTGGAATCGAACAGTGTTCCATCCCAGTCGAAGGCAATGAGGTCAAACCGGCGCGTCATGGTCGGCGAATTGTCGCAGTTCGGGGGGAAGCGCAGATGTCAGTTCGACACGTTCCCCGGTGGCTGGATGATTGAACGACAGTTGCCACGCATGCAGGAACATGCGGCGCAGGCCCGGGTCGGCATCGGGGCGCTGAAGCGCCTTGTTGAGCTCGAAATCACCGTACTTGTCGTCGCCCAGGATCGGATGCCCGGCCCAGGCCATGTGCACGCGGATCTGGTGGGTGCGGCCGGTGCGGATGGTCACTTCCAGCAGGGATGCGCCGGGCAGCCGCCGCGCCACCTTCACCAGCGTGATGGAGCGCATGGCATCCGGATGATCTGGCGGCACCACACGCACGCGGCGCTCGCCTTCGGCGTTGCCACCGCTGCCCACCAGATACTTCTGAAGCGGCTGGTCGATCACCTTCAGGCGCTCAGGCCACTCGCCACGCACGGCAGCAAGATAGGTCTTGCCGGTGTCGCGCTCGCGGAACTGGTCCTGGAGGTGCCGCAGCGCGCTGCGCTTCTTGGCCACGAGCAGGATGCCCGACGTTTCGCGGTCGAGCCGGTGCACAAGTTCCAGCAGCCGCGCGTCGGGCCGCGCCCGGCGCAACTGCTCGATGACACCGAAGTTCACCCCGCTGCCACCGTGCACGGCTACGCCGGCCGGCTTGTCGATGGCCAGCAGGTGCTCGTCTTCCATCAGGATGGGAAATTCGCGCGCCGGCACCGATGCGGCCACGGCAGCCTCGTCCGGTCGGCTGGCCACGCGCACCGGCGGCAGCCGGACCGCGTCTCCTTCGGCCACTCGCGTATCGGCGGCCGCGCGTCCCTTGTTCACGCGTACCTCGCCGCTGCGGATGATCCGGTACACATGCGTCTTGGGGACGCCCTTGAGATGGCGCAACAGGAAGTTGTCCAATCGCTGACCAGCCGATTCGGCATCCACCACCACCAGCTGGACAGCGGGGGGCTCGGCCCGCGCAGGAGCCGGCGCGCCGGCCGGACGAAGAGAAGGGGCAGGTAACGATACCGATGGTTTTCGGGTTCGCGAAGGCCCTATAATGTTTTTCACCAGCGTTTTGCCGTAAGTGCTTGATTAATCAGAAGTTTAGAGCACGCTTCTGCAAACGCCGGAGGTCGATGCCGCCAACCGCCCGTGCGAGCAGATGCCTGGCCCTTCTGGCCCTGCATGGCTCACCGCGCTGAAGGCCGGAACCGACGCCCACGAAACACCGATTCGGAATTTTCATGCCATCGCGCCCACCGGGCGTGCTGGCGGATAGAAGCGAGACTCTTCCCGTGCTCCTGGCGCTGATTCAACTCTGCCTGCGGTGGCTGCTGCCATCCCGCGGTGGCGTTCCGTCGCGCCTGGCCCTTGCCCGCCACCCGTTTCCGGCCCAGCCGGCGCGGGCACGCGGCGGGGCTTTGTACGCGTTGCAGTTCGCACCATCCACGCGCCCCCGCCGCCCCGTCCTCCGGCCTGAAGGCCGGTCGGCAGGCGGCTGAACGGCATTCCCTTCGTTTCCCGGCGTCGGCTCCTGGCATCGTTGGCCCCTCGCGGGCCTGTGATGACTATGTATTGCTGAAGGGGAACGCATCATGAAACGGATGCTGATCAACGCCACCCAGGCGGAAGAACGCCGGCTGGCGATCGTCGACGGACAGAAGCTCCTCGACTACGAGATCGAGATCGAAGGACGCGAACAGCGCAAGGGCAACATCTACAAGGCGGTCGTCACGCGCGTCGAGCCGTCACTGGAAGCCTGCTTCGTCGACTATGGCGAAGACCGCCACGGCTTCCTGCCGTTCAAGGAAATCTCGCGCCAGTATTTCGCGCAGGGAGTCTCGGTCAGCCAGGCCAAGATCCAGGACGTGATCAAGGAAGGCCAGGAACTGCTGGTCCAGGTCGAGAAGGAAGAGCGCGGCAACAAGGGAGCCGCGCTGACGACCTTCGTCAGCCTCGCTGGCCGCTACATGGTGCTGATGCCCAACAACCCGCGCGGCGGTGGCGTGAGCCGCCGCATCGAGGGCGAGGACCGCGCCGAGCTCAAGGAGGCGATGGACCAGCTCGAGTATCCGAACGGCATGTCGGTGATCGCGCGCACAGCCGGCATCGGCCGCTCGGCGCCCGAGTTGCAGTGGGACCTGAACTACCTGCTCAAGCTCTGGAACGCCATCGACGGCGCCTCCAAGGCAGGCAAGGGCGCCTTCCTGATCTACCAGGAATCGAGCCTGGTGATCCGCGCCATCCGTGACTACTTCAACCACGACATCGGCGACGTCCTGATCGACACGGACGACATCTACGAGCAGGCGCAGCAGTTCATGGCGCACGTCATGCCCGAGCATGCCGCCCGCGTGAAGCGCTACCGCGACGACGCGCCGCTTTTCAGCCGCTTCCAGATCGAACACCAGATCGAATCGGCCTACTCGCGCACCGTCAACCTGCCCTCGGGCGGCGCCATCGTGATCGACCACACCGAAGCGCTGGTCTCGGTCGACGTCAACTCGGCCCGCGCCATCAAGGGCGGCGACATCGAGGAAACCGCCACGCGCACCAACCTCGAAGCCGCCGACGAAGTGGCCCGCCAGATGCGCCTGCGCGACATCGGCGGCCTGATCGTCATCGACTTCATCGACATGGAGGAGTCGCGCAACCGCCGTGAGGTGGAAAACCGCCTGCGCGACGCGCTGCGCCAGGACCGCGCCCGTGTGCAGTTCGGCTCGATCAGCAAGTTCGGCCTCATGGAAATGAGCCGCCAGCGCCTCAAGCCCGCGCTGTCCGAAGGCTCGTCCATCCCCTGCCCGCGCTGCGGCGGCTCGGGGCACATCCGTGACACCGAAAGCTCGGCGCTGCAGATCCTGCGCATCATTCAGGAAGAATCGATGAAGGACAACACGGCTGCCGTCAATGTGCAGGTGCCCGTGGAAGTCGCCTCGTTCCTGCTCAACGAGAAGCGCGCAGAAATCGCCAAGATCGAACTCAAGCAGCGCATCAGCGTGCTGATGGTGCCCAACAAGACGCTCGAGACGCCGAACTACAAGCTCGAGCGCATGAAGCACGATGATCCGCGCCTCGACCGCATGGAGCCCAGCTACAAGGCGGCCGAAGTGGTGGAAGACCCGACGACGGTGACGCGCCGCTCGCAGGAACCCACCAACCGCCAGCAGCCCGTGATCAAGGGCGTGCTGCCCGACGCGCCCGCCCCCGTTGCGCCGCCCAAGCCCGAGCCGGTCTCGGCAGCGCCCGCGCCGGTGGCCGCCGTGCCCGCGGCAGCACCGGCCGAAACCGGCTTCTTCGCCTTCATCAAGAGCCTGTTCGGCGGCAAGCCCGCACCGGCCCCGGCTCCCGCAGCACCGGCCGCGGCCAAGACCGAAGGCAAGCGTGACGGTGGACGCGGTGGCCGCGATGGCGAACGTCGCGACGGCCGCCGAGGCGAGCGTGGCGAAGGCCGTGGTGGACGCGACGGCGAGCGTCGCGATGGCCGCCGTGGCGAGCGCGGGGAAGCACGTGCCCTGCGTGACGGCGAGCAGCCGCGCCGCGACGGCGACCAGCGCCGCGGCGAACGCGGTGAAGGCCGTGGCAACCGTGAGCAGCGCCGCGACGACCCGAACCGCGCGCCGCAGCAGGACATTCAGCCAAACAGCGCAACTGCGATTGCGACGGACGACACGCAGCCACAGGCCCGCGGCGATCGCGCTCCGCGCGAGCGCGGCGAACGCGGTGAGCGCGGCGGTGAACGCCGGGAACGCGGCGGCCGCAACGGCGAACGCGAACCCCGCGAAGCACGTGAACCCCGTGAGGCCCGCGAGCCGCGTGAGGGCGACGCAGCGCCCAGCGACCGCGAGCCGCGCGAGAGCCGCGAGCGCGCCGAACGCCGCCAGCGTCGCCTGGAGCAGGAAGCCCGCGGCGACGCGCCGGCGGCCGAACAGGATGCGCTTAACACCGCGGCCTCCGACGCCCCTGTGCTGGTGGGCGATGTTCAGCCGCACGGCGAAACGCCGGCATTCGCAGACGGTCCAGAAGGCGAACAGCAACGCCCGCGTCGTGAAGACGGTGAGCGTCGTGAACGCCGCTCACGCGATCGCTATGGCCGTGACCGCCGGGAACGCGGCCCCCGCGAAGCTGATGTCGCCCTGGCGGAAGGCGCAGCCGAGGCATTGCAACCTGAGGCCGTGCCCGACGCCCCGGCGTTCGCCGAACCGGCTGCCCCCGTGGCCGTGGTGACCGAGCCTGTGCGGGCTGCCGCACCGGTTGCAGCAGCGCCTGCGGCAGTGGCAGCAACGTCTGCTGGCATGCCGCGCGTGCAGGCCTTCGAGTTGCCGCTCCATCAGTTGGTACAGGTCGCCGAGGCATCTGGCCTGCAGTGGGTCAACTCCGACGCCGACAAGGTCGCGCTCGTTCAGGCAGCCATTGCGGCGGAACCTAAGCCCGTGCATGTGCCACGCGAGCGCCCCCCCGTGGTCGTGATCGACGAAGGCCCGCTGGTGCTGGTGGAAACGCGCCGCGACCTGCGCAACCTCGAACTGCCGTTCGAACAGCGCTGAGCCTCTCAGCCCAGAGAGAGAAAGCCCGCCGCGTGCGGGCTTTTTTTTGAGTACCTGGCCTCAGCCGTATACGTGCACGGTGCCGGGTGCGAGCTGTCGAACGCGCGGCCGGATGCTAGGCCTGCGCGGCGCGTTTCCAGGCCGCTGCTGCGGCCTCCACGTCTGCGCGCTGTTCGGCCAGTTCGGCCAGCGCACGGCAGGCATTGCGATGCAACGTCGCATCCTGCAACGACAACGCCGCCTGGCTCAGCAGTTGCTGCGCCTTGCCCCAAAGTTGGCGGCGCATGCAGGCCATCCCCGCCAGGTATTGCAAGTTGGGATCGCGCGGATTGTTGAGCTGCGCCGATTCGAAACGGGCCAGCCAGGCGGCGTCAACTTCGTCCTGCAGGCCGGCTTCCAGCGCGCGCACAAGCCGCACGCGTTGCTGGTCTCCCATGGCGTGGGGCGTGGACAGCATCGATTCCCAAACCGGCAGCAGCCAGCCGCGAGCGGTCGTGCTGTCACCGCCGAGTGACGCTGCACGCTGCGCGGCATGGATCGCCACGTCAGGCATGGCGCGCTCGGCCGGATCCAGCGCCTCCCAGGCGCGCTGCAGTTGCGCGACGTCGTGCGCACTGTTGATGCATTCGATGGCCAGGCCGCGCACGATGCTGCGGGCCGCATCGGGTGAGAAAGCGCGGTGCTTGGCCAACAGTCGGGCTGTCTCCAGCGCCTGGGCCGTGCGGCGCGTGTGCCTCGCTGCCTTCAGGCGCAGGCGAAGGGCCAGCGTACGGCGAGCGGCGCCTTGAGGCAGCTCTTCCAGCCGGTCGAAAGCGGCTTGCGGATCGCGATCGTGCAGCGCCCAGCGTGCAGCCTGCAACTGGATGCCTTCGAGGGTTTCCGGGTTGCCACCCGAACGCTCGCCAGCCTGTTCGATGGCCAGGTGCAGATGCTGATCGCGCGCCGCGCCGTCCTGCAGGGCATGGGCGCTCTCTGCCGCCAGCATGTGCGACAGAGAACGCAGCTGACCCGTATGCGGCACCTTCGCGCCCATGGCGAGCAGGGCCCGCTCGTGCGTCAGCGCAGCCTGCGCGGCGCGGCGCGAGCGTCCGAAACGGCCGGCCAGCAGGTGCGAGAGCGAATCCAGCATGGCGCCATGCATGGCGCGCTCGCGTTGCTGCATGCGCCAGTCGCGCGCCTTGCCCGGCAGTCCCAGCAGCGCGGCCAGGGCACGCAGGCTCAGGTGGCCCGCGACGAAGGTCGCGATCAACAGGATGACGACGAGGTTGACTGAAAGATCGATGCGCCAGGGCGCCCAGAACAGCGTGACCGTGCCCTGGTTGTTGCCAGCGAACAGGGCCACGGCCGCCGCGACGGCGAACAGGGCCAGGAACCAGAGGATGGCGCGCATGGGTGGGCAGCTCCTCAGCGGCCGGCGGCGGCCGTGGCCAGCGCACCGAATGTTTCTTCGAGCTGAGGCAGCTCGCCCGAGCGCAGTTGCTGCTGCACCTGCTGCAGCAGGCCCGCAGCATTCTGCGTGCGACGCGACGCCGGATCGAAGTAGCGGTGCAGCAACTGCGTGGCGGCAGTGAGTTCGTTGCGCGACGAGTCCACTTGCCGCGCCAGCACGCCCAGGCGCACGTTGAGCAGGCGCAGCTTGAAGTTCTCGCGCAGGAAGAATGCCTGGTCGGGCGAGAGCAACGCGGCTTCGGGCTGTTCGATGCGACTCACGCGCACGAGCCTGCGGGCCTCATCGCGCGTAGCGCCCAGCACGCGCTGCCACCAGGGTGCGTCCGCCGGTACGGCCTCGGCCGGCGCATGGCGTGTCGAACCCAGTGGCGGCGGCGCATTCAGCAGTGGCAGGTCGTCGGCCAGGCGGTTCAGGTCATCCAGCCGCAGCAGCAAGCCCGGCAGATCGGTGACGGTGGCAGCACGGATGCGATCGACGTCGCGTGCAATGGCGCGTTGCAGCGGCGCCAGACGCGGCTGGGCGGCACGCGCGATACGCTGATCAGCCGTGCGCAGGGCGGCCAACAGCGGCTCGACGCTGCCCGTGAGCTGAGCCTGCTGTTGGGCCAGCCGCAGCGCGGATTCGATGTCCACCACCAGGTTCTCGTCGCGCGAACGAGAAAGGCTTTGCATCAGCTCTTCGAGCTGGCTGCGCTGCAGCGCCACCTCGGACAGGCGGGTTTCGGCGACGGCCACGCGCGCGGCGGTTTCACGGGCCTGGTCCTGCGCATCACGCGCCAGTGCGCGCGCCTCGACCGCGCTGGCGCCGGCATCGGCGCTCTGGCGTGCCAGTTGCTCCTGGATGGTGGAGAGCTTCTGCCACAGCATGAGGCTGGCAATCAGCGCCGCGGCCGCAACGGCCGCGACACCCCAGATCACGATGCGCACTGCGCCTGGCGACATCGCGGCGCGTGCAGCAGCTTGCGGCGCGGCGGTGCCCGTGGTCGAGGCGGCGGGCAGGACAGGGTCGGCGGGCGAAGAAGGCTCGGGCGCAGGCGCTTGGGTCATCGAGGCGATTCTATCGACGCCACCACAGCTTCCTGTGTGGGAAGGCACTGACGCACCTGGCCGAAACCCGCGTCCCGGGCCGCCTGCGCGATGCGCGGATGCGTGGCGATGGCGCACGCCGCGCGCCACGACTGCCCCGGCAACAGGGCCTGCAGGTTGGACACAGCTTCCGAGCTGCTGAACAGCCAGACGGCATCGGCGAGCGTTTGCGCAGCGTCGTCGGCCTGCCGCGCCGTCCAGCCCGGTCGCAACCGGCGGTAGGCCACCACGTCTTCCCACTCGCCGCCCGCCTCACGCACACGTGTTGCCAGCCAATCGCGTCCGGCAGGCCGGCCCTGGGCGTCGCCGCCCCGCAGGCACAGCACGCGCATGCCGGCACGCACCGTGGAACGAACGATCTCCCAGAGATGCTCTGAATCGAACTGTCCGCCATCTGCCGCAGGCTCATGGACACAGGCCGGCCCACCGGGCACGACCCGCAGCACGCGCGTCGTGCCGGGCCCGGGGGACCAGGCCGGCACGGCAGCCGGCCATGCCGCGCCCTCGGGTCGCGCGGCCATGAAATGCGCGACTGCATTGCCACTGACGCACATCACGGCACCGAAATGCCCTGATGTCAGTGCCGCCCAGGCCCGGGCCAGCGCCGCACGCGCGGCCTCGCCATCCACGGCAGCGATGTCGATCAGCGGGAGGGTCACCGGTTCATGGCCAGCCGCTGCCAGCGCGTCGCGCCAGGCGGCGGCTTCATGGGCAGGACGCGTGACGACGACGCGCATGGCTTGCGAGGTCTTGCTCAATGCGCGCCCTGGTCGCGCAGGTCTGCAGCAACGCCGGTGCCCAGCGCAGCTGCGGCGGCGAGGTCCGGCACGGCACGCGTGGCTTCGGCCTGAAGCAGCACGCCCGGCCGTTCGGGATCGCCCCAGGCCGCGCGCAGGTGAAGCTGGCCGGATGTCAGCGTGGCATGCGCCGCCAGCGGCATGGAGCAGCTGCCGCCCAACGCGAGGCTCACCGCGCGCTCGGCGGCCGTGCGCAGCCAGGTGTCGGCATGCACGAGCGGCGCCAGCGCAGCACGCAGGTCGTCACGGCCGCTGCGGATTTCCAGCCCGAGCGCGCCCTGCCCCGCAGCCGGCAGCATGACCTCGGGCGCGAAGTTCTCGCGGATGCGGTCGGCCAGGCCCAGGCGCTTGAGGCCGGCCGCGGCCAGCACGATGGCGTCGTACTGCCCTTCGTCGAGCTTGCGCAGACGCGTGTCGAGATTGCCGCGCAATGGCTCGATCACGAGATCTGGCCGTCTTGCGGCCAGCAGCACCACGCGGCGCAGGCTCGACGTTCCCACGCGCGCACCTTGCGGCAGCGCGGCCAGCGATTCGAAGTGCGGCGACACCAGCGCATCGCGCGGATCCTCGCGCTCCATCACGCCCGCGAGCTCGAACCCGTCGGGCAGTTCCATCGGGACGTCCTTGAGCGAATGCACGGCCAGATCGGCGCGGCCTTCTTCCAGAGCCAGTTCGAGTTCCTTCACGAACAGGCCCTTGCCGCCCACCTTGCTCAGGCTGCGGTCGAGGATCTGGTCGCCGCGCGTGGTCATGCCCAGCAGCGTGACACGATGGCCATGGGCTTCCAGCAGGCCCTTGACGTGCTCGGCCTGCCACAGGGCCAGCCGGCTTTCGCGAGTGGCGATGGTGATGTTCAACGGGGAGCGGGACGTGGGAGCGGTCAAGGCGCGCAGCTTTCGGGGGCGACGTGGGAGCCGGCGGACAGCCCGGCCCAAGGGTTTCAACGGAGGCGAATTCCATGCACGACTTGCATGGGCCAGCCCGTCTTCGGAGGGCGCGCAGGATGCTAGCATGCTGCGCCGCACAACCCTCGCGGCGTCGGGGCCCTCGCAGCGCACGGTGCCGGCGTCGCGCTCCGCAGGAGACGAGTCCGTGAAAACCAACTCCCGTGCCCCTCTAGAGGATGCTTTCCATCCCGGGACGGTCTGGCCATGAAAAGCAGCCCCGATGAAGCGCCCGCACGCCGGCGCAAGAGCAACGAACAGCCTCTGGTCGACGACATCCGCCTGCTCGGACGCATCCTGGGCGACGTGATCCGCGAACAGGAAGGCGTCGATGCCTACGAACTGGTCGAGCAGGTGCGCAAGCTCTCGGTCGCTTTCCGCCGCGACGCCGACCAGGAAGCAGATCGCTCGCTCAAGAAGCTGCTCAAGGGACTGACCGACGACCAGACGGTCAGCGTGATCCGGGCCTTCACCTACTTCAGCCACCTGGCGAACCTGGCGGAAGACCGCCACCACATCCGCCGCCGCATGGTGCACGAACGCGCGGGCGATACGCAGGAAGGCAGCATCGAGGTGGCGCTGTCGCGACTGCGCTGGGCCGGTATCACACCGCGCGCCATCTCCAGCATGCTGGCGGCCAGCCACGTGTCTCCCGTACTCACGGCGCACCCCACCGAAGTGCAGCGCAAGAGCATCCTTGACGCCGAGCGTGGCATCGCCCAACTGCTGGCCGCACGCGACGAGATCCGCGCCCATGCCCAGCCGCGCGACGCCTTGGCGCCACGCGAGCTGGCGGCCAACGAGGCCCAGATCCGCGCCCGCGTGGCCCAGCTGTGGCAGACGCGGCTGCTGCGCTTTTCCAAGCTCACGGTGATCGACGAGGTGGAGAACGCTCTGTCGTATTACGAGGCCACCTTCCTGCGCGAGATTCCCAAGCTCTATGCCGCGCTGGAGGACGAACTGGGCCAGCATCCGGTCGCCAGCTTCCTGCGCATGGGCCAATGGATCGGCGGCGACCGCGACGGCAATCCCAACGTCAGCGCGCAAACGCTCGATTACGCGCTGCGCCGACAAGGCGAAATGGTGCTGCGCCACTACCTCACCGAAGTGCATTACCTGGGCGCCGAGCTGTCGCTGTCGGCGCGCCTGGTGGACGTGAGCGCCGACATGCAGGCGCTGGCCGAACGCTCGCCCGACACCAGCGAGCACCGGCTCGACGAGCCTTATCGCCGCGCCCTCACGGGCATCTACGCGCGGCTGGCGGCCACGTTGCGCCATCTCACCGGCGGCGAGGCGGCCCGCCATGCTGTCGCGCCGCAGAATCCCTACGACCGCGCCGAGGATTTCCTGGCTGACTTGCGGGTGATCGAGTCGTCCTTGCGTGCGAACCATGGCGCCGCGCTCGCTGCCGGGCGACTGCGGCCGCTGCTGCGTTCGGTGGAAGTCTTCGGTTTCCACCTCGCCACGGTCGACCTGCGTCAGAGTTCCGACAAGCACGAGGACGTCGTCGCCGAACTGCTGCGCGTGGCGCGCGTGGAGCCCGACTACGCCGCACTGTCCGAGAACGCTAGACGCGCGCTGCTGATCCGCCTGCTGGGCGACGCCCGGCCGCTGCGCGTGCTCAATGCCAGCTACTCGCCGCTGGCGCAGGCCGAGCTCGCCATCTTCGAGAATGCGCGCCTGCTGCGCGCGCAGTTCGGCGCGGCAGCGATCCGGCACTACATCATCAGCCATACCGAAACGGTGAGCGACCTGCTCGAAGTGCTGCTGCTGCAAAAAGAAGCCGGACTGATGCACGGCGTGCTCGGCACCGGTGAAGAGCCCTGCCGCGCAGACCTGATCGTGGTGCCACTGTTCGAGACCATCGAGGACCTGCGCAACGCCGCGCCCATCATGCGGTCCTTCTACGCCCTGCCCGGCATCACGCCACTGGTACGCGCCAGCGGGGGCGAGCAGGACATCATGCTCGGCTATTCCGACAGCAACAAGGATGGGGGCATCTTCACCAGCAACTGGGAGCTCTACCGCGCCGAGATCGCGCTGGTCGAGCTGTTCGAGGAAATGGCCAATGCCCGCCTGCCCGCCGCCGGGCCGCCCCAAGGCGGGCGCGCCCCCTCGGGGGCACCTATTACCCTGCGCATGTTCCATGGGCGCGGCGGTACCGTGGGCCGTGGCGGCGGGCCGAGCTACCAGGCCATCCTGGCTCAGCCTCCGGGCACGGTGCGCGGACAGATCCGCCTGACTGAGCAGGGCGAAGTCATCGCCTCCAAGTACGCCAACCCCGAGATCGGCCGGCGCAACCTCGAGACGCTGGTGGCCGCCACGCTCGAAGCCACGCTGCTGCAGCCCACCAAGCCCGCGCCACGCGCCTTCCTCGACGTGGCCGCGCGCCTGTCGACCGACAGCATGGCGGCCTACCGAGCCCTGGTGTATGAGACGCCGGGCTTCACCGACTACTTCTTCAGCGCCACGCCGATCCGCGAGATCGCCGAGCTCAACATCGGCTCTCGCCCGGCCAGCCGCAAGCCTTCGCATAAGATCGAAGACCTGCGCGCCATCCCCTGGGGCTTCAGTTGGGGCCAGTGCCGCCTCACGCTGCCGGGCTGGTACGGCTTCGGCTCGGCGATCGAGCAGTTCCTGGGCCAGGGCGGCGCGGCCGGCCGGCGCGAAGCGCTCGCGCTGCTGCAGAAGATGAACCGGCAATGGCCGTTCTTCCGCACGCTTCTCTCCAACATGGACATGGTGCTGGCCAAGAGCGACCTGCAACTCGCATCGCGCTACGCCGAGCTTGTGGCCGACACGCGCCTGCGCAAGCGGGTGTTCCAGGCTATCGAGGCGGAATGGCACCGCACGGCGGATGCGCTGGCGCAGATCACCGGAGAGAAGCAGCGGCTGGCCGGCAATGCGGCGCTGTCGCGCTCCATCCGCCATCGATTCCCCTACATCGACCCGCTGCACCACCTGCAGGTCGAACTGGTGCGCCGCTACCGGGCGGGCCAGACCGGCGAACGCGTGCAGACCGGCATCCACATCTCGATCAACGGCATCGCCGCCGCGCTGCGCAACACGGGCTGACGGGACCGCGCGGCGCGTTTGCTGTTCCGCCCGCGAAATCGCGGGTGGACTATCCTCGCACCCATGACGACCACTACCCTTTCCGCCGCCGAACAGGCCCTGCGCGAAGCCGCGCTCGAATACCACCGCAGCCCGAGCCGCGGCAAGATTTCCATCGCACCGACCAAGCCGCTGTCCAACCAGCGCGACCTGTCGCTCGCCTACTCGCCAGGCGTGGCCTATCCGTGCATCGACATCCACGCCGATCCGTCCAAGGCCTACGACTACACCTCGCGCGGCAATCTGGTGGGCGTGATCACCAACGGCACGGCCGTGCTGGGCCTGGGCGACATCGGCCCGCTGGCCGGCAAGCCGGTGATGGAAGGCAAGGGCTGCCTGTTCAAGAAGTTCGCCGGTGTCGACGTGTTCGACATCGAGCTGGCCGAGCGCGACCCCGACAAGCTGGTCGACATCATTGCAGCGCTGGAGCCCACGCTGGGCGGCATCAACCTCGAGGACATCAAGGCGCCCGAATGCTTCTACATCGAGCGCAAGCTCAGCGCGCGGCTGAACATTCCCGTCTTCCATGACGACCAGCACGGCACGGCCATCATCTCATCGGCCGCGCTGCTCAACGCGCTCGAACTCACGGGCAAGGACATCGGCCGCGTGAAGATCGCAGTCTCCGGCGCGGGCGCCGCAGCCATCGCCTGCGTGGGCGTGATGGAAGGCCTGGGCGTGAAGCGCGAGAACGTCTTCATGGTCGACTCCAAGGGTGTGATCTACGAAGGCCGCGGCGCACTCGACGAATCCAAGGCGCGCTATGCGCAGAAAACCGACGCCCGTACGCTGGCCGACGTGGTGAAGGACGCCGATGTCTTCCTGGGCTGCTCGGCCCCGGGCGTGCTCACGGTCGAGATGGTCAAGACCATGGCCGCCCAGCCCATCATCCTGGCGCTGGCCAACCCGGAGCCCGAAATCCGCCCCGAGCTGGCCAAGGCCGCGCGGCCTGACTGCATCATCGCCACCGGCCGTTCGGACTACCCCAACCAGGTCAACAACGTCCTGTGCTTCCCGTACATCTTCCGCGGTGCGCTCGATTGCGGCGCGACGAAGATCACCGAAGCGATGAAGCTGGCCTGCGTGCGCGAGATCGCCGACCTGGCCAAGGCCGAGATGAGCGACGAGGTGGCTGCCGCCTACCCCGGCCGCGAACTGAGCTTCGGCCCGGACTACCTCATTCCCACGCCGTTCGATGCGCGGCTCATCCTGCGCATCGCGCCGGCCGTGGCGCGCGCCGCACAGGAGTCGGGCGTGGCCACGCGACCCATCGCCGACCTGGCGGCCTATCGCGACAGCCTCATGCGCTTCGTCTACCAGACCGGCATGTTCATGCGGCCAGTGTTCGACGCCGCCAAGGCTTCGCTCAAGCGGGTGGCCTATGCCGAAGGAGAAGACGAGCGCGTGCTGCGGGCGGTGCAGGCCGTGATCGACGAGAAACTGGCCATTCCTATCGTGATCGGCCGCCCCTCGGTCATCGAGGCGCGCATCAAGAAGGCCGGCCTGCGCCTGAAGCCCGGTGTCGATTTCGAGGTGGTGAATCCAGAGGACGACCCGCGATTCCGCCAGTACTGGGAGGCCTACCACGGACTCATGGGCCGAAACGGCATCACGCCCGAAGCCGCCAAGGCGGCCGTGCGGCGATCGAACACCCTGATCGGCTCGTTGATGGTGAAACTGGGCGATGCCGATGCGATGCTGTGTGGCCTGGTCGGGCGCTATGACCATCATCTGGAGCATGTCGAGCACGTGATCGGCTTGAAGGCCGGTGCAAGCGGCTTCGCGGCGCTCAACGCGCTCATGCTGCCGCAGCACACGCTGTTCATCGCCGACACCTACATCAACGAGTCCCCCGATGCCGAGCAGCTGGCACACATTGCGCTGGCCGCCTCGGAAGAAGTCCGCCGCTTCGGCCTGCCGCCCAAGGTCGCTTTCCTGTCGCACTCCAACTACGGCAGTTCCGCCCGACCTTCGGCGCGCAAGATGCGCGAAGCCTTCGAACGCTTCCGCCAGCTCGCGCCCGACATCGAGGCGGAGGGCGAGCTGCATGGCGACTCGGCACTGTCGGAGAGCATTCGTGCGACCTCCGGCCTGGCCGACAGTGCCCTCACCGGCTCGGCCAATGTGCTGATCTGCCCTACGCTGGACGCCGCCAACATCCTGTTCAACGTCCTCAAGACCACCAGCAGCCAGGGCACGACCATCGGCCCGATGCTGCTGGGCGCCGCGGCGCCGGTGAACATCATGACCCCCTCATCGACGGTGCGACGCATCATCAACATGACGGCACTGTCGGCGGCCAAGGCGGCCAATCCGCAGGCCTGAAACAAGAAACCCTCGCTGCGCAAGGCAGCGAGGGCAAGGGCCCGGGGCTGAAGATGAGGGCGGATTGGCGACCCCGGGCGGGGGTCTTTGGGGCGCGCGCCGCCACTGCGGACCGCGCCACGCATCAGGTGGTGCTTACAGCACGCGGCCTTCGTTCACTTGCGCGCTGGAGGCGTAAGCCTGGCGTGCAGCCTGCCGGGCTTCGGCCTGCACGGCTTCGCGGCTGCGCTGGCCGACCAGCACCGGAGCCTGCTGGCGGAAGCCTTCGGCGACGATCGGGTCGGCGATGCTGGCGCGCACGGCTTCCGCGGCCTGAGCCTGGACTTCGGAGCGGGTGAACACGCTGGCGCTCACGTCGTAGCTGGGAGCGGAGAGCACGAGGCCCGAATCGGTGATGGCGTCTGCCATGGCGGCGCCAGAGGCGAGCGTGGCGATGGCGAGGACGGCGGCGATCTTCTTGACTTGCATGATGTTTCCTTCAGGGCGTTGAGGTTGAGGTCTGGACGGTGTGTCCGGTGTCGACCTCG
>JAGOCV010000344.1 GCA_017998575.1 Burkholderiaceae bacterium | reverse complement strand
TGGGGGACCTGCTCACGCGCTGGACCAACGGGCGCTACCGCTCGGCCGTGCACCGCGTGGTCAACGTATCAGGCCACGAGCGCTATTCGATCCCGTTCTTCCACCATCTCAACTACTTCGCGGTGGTGGACCCGGCCGAGATCCCGGGTGGCGGCGAGACGGTCTACCCGCCCATCACCGCGGGCGACTTCGTGGGCGAGGGCTTCAGGCGCGACCGCAAGTCGTGGCGGGCGTGAGGCCGGGCTGCGCAGGCCGCGGCCTCAGGTGTCCGAGCGCAGGTTCAGCCGCTTGATCACCTTTTCCCAGCGATCCGTCTCGCTGGCGATGAGGCGGCCGAAATCGGCCTCGGAGCCTTTGAGCGGATCGGCGCCCAGTACAGACAGACGTTGCAGCACCTCCGGGCGCGCCAGTGCCTTGTTGACTTCGCGGTTGAGCGCGGCCAGGACGGCCGGTGGTGTCTGGGCCGGCGCCAGCACGCCAAACCAGCCGTTCACGTCGAACCCGGGCAGGCCGCTTTGCGCCAGCGTCGGCACATCCGGCAGCACCGACGAACGGCCGGACGAGGTGACCGCCAGCGCGCGCATGCGGCCCGAGCGGATCTGGCCGATGGCGCTGGAGACGGTGTCGAACAGGAAGTCGATCTCGCCGCCCAGCAGTGCTGCCAGCGCCGGGCCGCTGCCCTTGTATGGCACCGATACGGCGTCGAGCCGGGCATCGCTCTTGAGCACTTCGGCGGCCAGGTTGGTGAGTGTGGCGCCGCCGCCTGTGGCGTAGTTGAGCTTGCCCGGCTGGGCACGCACGGCCGCCAGCAGCTCTTCGATGCGGCGGTAGGGCGAATTCGCGTTCACGACGATCACCACGGGCGATGCCGCCACGCCGGCCACGGGCGCGAAGTCGCGGCGCGTGTCGTAGGGCAGGTTGTTGTAGTAGGTGGCGTTGCCGGCATGGCCACTGCTCACCATCAACAGCGTGTATCCATCGGCTGGCGCCTTGGCCACCGCATTGGCGGCGATGGTGCCCCCGGCACCGGCGCGGTTGTCCACCACGAAGGGTTGCCGAAGCGTCTCGCCCAGTTCCTGGCTGACGATGCGTGCCAGGCCATCGGCCGGCCCGCCGGGCGCGAAGCCCACCAGCAGGCGCACCGGCTTGTCGGGCCAGGTGGCCTGGGCCCAGGTTGGCAGGCTTGCGGCCAGCGCAGCTGCGCCGGTCAGTCTGTGGATGAATTGTCTGCGTTGCATGGTGTCTCCTGTTGTGTGCAGATAGTGGAAGGTCGGTGGCGTCAGGCGTAGACGCGAATCTCGTAGACCTCGGCGTGCGCGCTGCCGTTCGTGGCTTCCACCACGAGGCGCAGGCGCTGGCTGAGGCATCCGGCGGACAGCGTATGTTCGCGGCGGCGGCGGCGGTTGCCCTGCTCGTGAACCAGCGTCTGCCATTGGCCGTCGATCCAGGCCTCGAGCCGGTAGTCGCGCACGAGTTCGGGGAACACGCGGAACGGCGTGTGATGCTTGTGCAGGTTGTTGAGGTGCTCGTTGAGGTCGTCGTTGAACGTGATGCACACGCGGCCGAACTTCACCGGCTGGTCCCACGCCAGTTCGAGCCATGCGGATTGGCCGTTCAGCGGCGCCGACATCCAGAGGTTGGGCGAGCCATAGGGCCGCACCAGGCCGTTGAGGACCTGCTGCGGCGCAAACGCCTGGGTGGCCGGTTCCACGCGCAAGCAGGGCGCGCGGCGCGCCAGCGCCTTCATGTCCCATTCGAGAACCTTGGGTGGGTAGGCGTCGGTACCGTCGATGTGGAACTGGTGTGGCCGCCGCTGCGGCTGATGCGCGTGGGCCAGCAGGCCCGTGTGCGGGCCGGCGGTGAGGTGCACCTGCACGCCGGGGCAGGGCTTGACGACGATGAAGGCAAAAGCCGGTGCGCCTGGCGCCCATGCCAGCGGCGCGCTCACCCATTGGCGCCTGCCGGCGGCCACGGTCACGCTCGCACGGGCCACCTGCTGGTGGGGCACGAAGTTCTCGGGACGGGCCGTGCTCCACAGTTCGAGCTCCAGCGTGGCAGGCTGGTCTGCATCGATCAGCAGCTGCACCGTCTCCAGCCTGGGATCGACCGGCAGCACGATGCCCAGCGCCTGCGTCAACGCATAAGTGCCCGCCGAGTCTTCCAACGCCAGCGCTTGCAGCGACGACGAGGCGCTGGCGTTGGCACCGCGGGCCAGATCGGCCGGGTCGCGGTTGGCGAGGCCGACGAGACTCGCATCCTGACGCAGCAACTGCTGCTGCAGCGAGACGATGCCCTGGCTGCCCAACGCGCGGGGCGAAAGCCGGTCGGCCAGGCACAGCGCAGCAGCCGTGCCGATCGCTTCGCCCATCACTGCACAAGTGGCCATCACGCGCGTGGCGCCGAAGCCGACATGGCTGGCACTGATGTTGCGGCCGGCCATGAACAGGTTGCCGACGTTGGCCGAATAAAGACTGCGGTAGGGCAACTGGAACACGCCGTCGGCGTACATGTTGCTCGCAGCGCCGGCGTCGGAATACATACCGCCAGGCGGGTGCAGGTCGACCATCCAGCCGCCAAAGCCCACGGTGTCCTCGAACACAGACTGCTTCACGACGTCGTGCTGGGTAAACACATAGTCGCCCAGCAGCCGGCGCGACTCGCGCTTGCCCGGCAACGAGCCCACCCATTCCAGCGTGAGGTGGGCCGCGTCGAACTTGCCCGAATTCTTGATGTAGTCCCAGATACCGTAGACGGCGGACCACAGCTCGTCGCGGATAGCTTCGTTGTCGTGGATGGTGTCGAGCTCGCCGCCGAACTCGATCCACCAGTACTTGGCGCCCGAATCACCAGTGGAGAGGATGCGGTTGACCGGGATACCCGTCTGCGAGATGTCGCGTGCGAACGATGGCGCCACGAACGGCACCGGGTGACCCGCGTCCCGGGTATGGAAGAGGATCGTGCTGCCCAGCGTGACGCTGTCCGCCTGCTCGGGTGCCCATGGTTCGCCATAGGTGTCGCGCGACTCGCGGCCCACGCGGTGCTGCGCGCCCGCGAGAAAGCCGACCAGCGCATCGCCGGTGCAATCGGCGAACAGCGGGCTTTCGAACTGGATGCGGCGCTCGGCGCCTGTCATCCAGCCTGTCACGGAGTCGATGCGACGGGCATCCGCTTCCCCGCTGGCGGCGAGCTCGTGCACGTCGGTGTTGAGGAAGAGGGCGATGTTGGGTTCGGCCTTCACTGCCTCATGTACCACCATGTCCCACAGATAGGGATTGCCGTCGGGGTTGCGGTACTGGTTCTCGACCAGCATCTCGCCGATGATGCCTGTCTCACGCGCGTGGCGGTTGTGCGTGAGGCCGTTTGCGCCGCCCACCCACACGCGGATCTCGCTGCTCGACACACCGCCCAGCACGGGGCGGTTTTGCACCAGCGCCACGCGCAGGCCCAGCCGCGCCGCCGCGATGGCCGCACACACGCCCGACAGGCCCCCGCCGATCACGGTCAGGTCGGACCGTACCACTTCATCTCGCATGTCTTTCTTTCGTCTCCGTTCAGGAAACACCGAGCCTATTCAGATGATCCAAAACTTCAAGAAACAATCTATGGGAGACTCATAACACTGCGTTATGCCGAAGGATCCGTCATGGAACTGCTCAACCTGCGCCAGATCGAAGTGTTCCGCGCCGTGATGGAAGCCGGCTCGTTCACCGGGGCCGCACAGATGTTGCACGTGTCGCAGCCCGCCATCAGCCGTCTGGTGCGCCACCTGGAATTGCGGCTGGGCGTGAATCTGTTCGACAGGCTGCACGGCAAGCTGCTGCCCACACCCGAGGCGCGAACGCTGCACGCCGAGGTGCAGCGCAGCTACCGGGGCATCCGCTCGATCCAGAGC
>JAGOCV010000343.1 GCA_017998575.1 Burkholderiaceae bacterium | reverse complement strand
GTGTTCGTGTTCTCGCTCTATCCCTATGTGTACCTGCTGGCGCGCGCCGCTCTGGGCGAACGGGCCGCGCATCTGATGGAGGCCGCGCGCCTGCTGGGCACGCCGCTGGCCGGCCGCATCGCGCGTGTAGCGCTGCCGTTGGCCCGGCCCGCCGTCGCCGCCGGTGTGGCACTGGTGCTGATGGAGACGCTGGCCGACTTCGGCGTGTCCAGCTACTTCGGCATCCAGACCTTCACGACCGGGATCTACAAGGCCTGGCTGTCGATGGACAACCGCGTGGCCGCCGCACAACTCGCCACGCTGCTGTTGGGCCTGGTCGTGCTGCTGCTGTGGCTGGAACACCGCAGCCAGCGGCGCATGCGCTTTTCCGCCGGCCGCGGCGCGCGTGCCGGCTCGGCCGAAGCACAGCCGGTCGTGCTAGTTGGCGCCCGCTGCGTGGCTGCCTGGGGAATCTGCGCGCTGCCCGTGCTGATGGGCTTCGTCGCACCCGTGCTGTTCATGCTCAGGCCGCTCTCGGCCGACTGGTCCGTCCTGCCATGGGACCGGTTCATTGGCTGGGCGTGGAACAGCGTCCGCCTGGGCTTCATCAGCGCGGCGCTCGCGGTGCTGCTGGCCACGGCCCTGGCGTTCTCGCTGCGGCGCGCGCCCGATCTGATCACGCGTGGCGTGGTGCAGCTGGTGGGGCTGGGCTATGCCGTGCCCGGCGCCGTGGTGGTGGTGGGCCTGCTGCTGCCCGTGGGCTGGCTGCAGTCGGTGGCGCCCGAATCGTCGGCCGGCTACTGGATCACCGCCACGGCCATGGGCATCGTGTGGGCTTACCTGGTGCGCTTCACGGCAGTGGCGCTGCAATCCATGCAGAGCGGCTATGCACGCATCCCCGCCAGCCTCGACGATTCGGCCCGCATGCTGGGCACCGGCCCCGCCGGCCTGCTGACGCGCGTGCACTGGCCGCTGCTGCGGCGCACGACGGCGGCCGCGGCGCTGCTGGTGTTCGTCGACGTGATGAAGGAACTGCCGGCCACCATGGTGCTGCGACCCTTCGACAGCGACACGCTGGCCGTGGTGGCCTACCAGCTCGCCCGCGACGAGCGGCTGGGCGAGGCCGCCTTGCCGTCGCTGGCGCTGGTGCTGGTGGGACTGGTGCCGGTACTGCTGCTGAGCCGGGCGTTGCGCAGCCGCTGAGCTGCCAGCGGGCGCCTGGCCACGCCTGATGCGCGTGCGCAGGTGCAGGGTCTCCCCGCCCCGGGGTCGATCCGCTGCTTTTCAAGTGGTGTGCGCCCGACGCGCGCGCAATCAGCACATTTTTGGAGCCGCAAGTGCCTATGGCGTGCACGACGCCGTTTTCTTTGGCTCCAGTTTCAGCTGTTTCGATGAGCGATTCAAACCATTGGGTCACTCGACACGTCGGAAGGGTAACTTTTTAGCAAAGTGGCAACCCTTTGCTGCGCATGGAGCAGGCGATATCGCCGTCCGCGTGCGCAGTCGAGTCCTCAAGGAGCCACTTGTGAAAGCACTCAACACTCTCCGCGGCGCGACCGGCGCGCTCATCCTCGGCCTCATCGCCGCTTCGCTCGCGCTCGGCACTTTCACCACCGCGCAAGCCCAGGCGGCACGAGCCGTCTCCACCAGCAAGGCAGGTGAAGCCGCCCGGGCGGAGCAGCCCGTGGTGGCCGAGATCACCCAATGGCGTGTCGTCACCGGTGCCGATGGCAAGGAAGCCTTCGAGAACGCCGACAGCGTCAAGCCCGGCAACATCATCGAGTACCGGGTCAAGTACACCAACCGGGGCAAAGAGCCCGTCTCCCGTTTCGCGGCCAACCTGCCCGTTCCGCAGGGCACGGAGTACGTTGCGAAGTCGGCCTCGGCCAACGGCACGCCCGTCACCGTGGCGGCCAACGATGGCCGCTACGCCGCCGAACCCCTCATGCGAACCGTGCCCGGCAAGGCCAAGCCCGAGCCGGTGCCTTACGCCGAATACCGCCACATGCGCTGGAACCTCGACCAGATCGCCCCCGGCGCCGTGCGTGAAGTGAAGGCCCGTGTGCGCGTTCAGGCCTACGAGCTGCCCAAGCCCGAAGAAAAGACCGCGACCGCTCCATCGGCCGGTGCCACGGCCACGCGCTGACCGCGGCGCATTCCATCGATCCCATACCCCGTATCCCGTGATCCGTCGCGATAGCGCGCGCCCTTGTGCGGCATTGCGCGCTATTGCGACGGGTACATGTTTTGTTCCGGCGTCCCGCTGGAGTTTTGTAGGAGGAAACCCGAAGTGAAACCCACCACGACCACCCCCATCCGCTTCGTGCGGCGGGCGCGTTGGCCGGCAATCGCGGTAATGTCCACGGGGGCGCTCGTTGCGGCGCACTTCGTGGTCGCAGCGCCGCCGCCGGCTGGCACGTCCATTGGCAACCAGGCCTCGGCCACGTACTACGACGGCACGGCCACACGCACCGCGCAGTCCACCATGGTGACCACCACGGTCACGCAGGTCGGCGGCTTCGCACTCGATCCCAACGGCGCCAAGACCGGCGCCGCGGGCGCCACGCTGTACGTTCCGCACATCATCACCAACAGCGGCAACGGCACCGACAACTTCACCATCAAGGTGGCCGAAACCGCGGGCAACCCCGACTTCACCAAGATCGAGGTCTATCCCGACGCCAACGGCGACGGCCTGCCCGACGCCGGCGCGGCACTGTGCTCCATCACCACTGCCGGCTCCGACTGTCTGACGACCGCGCAGCCCGCCACGGGCAACGGTGGCCAGTTCCGCTTCGTGATCGCCTACACCATTCCGCCCACCGCCACGGTCGGCACCTGGGCGGCCACCAACTCATCCACGGTCACGGTCGAATCGACCAATGCGGGCATCTACACCGGCTCGCACATCCAGACCCTGACGGACACCATCACGCTCACCACGGGCGCGGCGCTCAACGTCACCAAGGCCATCACGGCACCGTCGGCCAGCCGGCCGTCCGGCACCTGGCCCGTCAACACCAGCGGTCTGCGTGGCGCTGAGACCACCTATACCCTGACGTACTCCAACTCCGGTGGCGCAGCCGCTCCGCTGTACATCGAAGACACCCTGCCCGCAGGCCTCGCCTACGTCGCCGGCTCGGCGGTGTGGAGCGGCGCATCCGGCCAGGCCCTGACCGACGCCGCGGGCTCCGAAACGGTGGCCGGCATCGACTTCGAAGAGTCGGCGGGTGTCATCAAGGCCGTGGTGGCCAACGTACCCCAGGGTGTCACCGGTACCCTGAGCTTCGTGGTGACCGCATCGCCCACGGCTGCCCTGGGCACCAGCACGACGACCAACATCGCCAAATACTCGGCGACCGGTTGCGCGGCTGCCACCAACGTCGCCACGGCAACCTGCACGGGTTCGCTCACCGACACGGGCAGCTCGGCGTTCACGGTCCTGCAGAGCTTCGGTACCGTCTTCGGTATCAGCAGCACGGCGCCTGTGGTCGACACCACGCCCGGCACGCCTGCAACCTCTGGCGACCGCTTCGACCTGGCCAGCGCCACGGCCGGCAGCACGCACAAGTTCGACCTGTACGTGCAAAACACCGGTAACGGCGCCGACGTGTTCGACCTGACCTCGCCCACCGTGGGCGGCGTGGGCGAATTCCCGGCCGGCACCACCTTCACGTGGTTGACCGCGGGTGGCGTTGCACTGCTGGACTCCAACGGCAACGGCGTGCAGGACACGGGCTCCGTCGCAGCGGGCGCCATCCACCACGTGGTACTTCAAGCCACGCTGCCTCTGGGCCTGGCGCTCAATCCGGCGGCTGACTACACGGCCATCGTGCGTGCCACGTCGGGCGGTGACACAGGCAAGTTCGACGCCACGTCGGTGCGTATCGTCGCCATCGTCGGCAGCGGCCTCGAC
>JAGOCV010000061.1 GCA_017998575.1 Burkholderiaceae bacterium | reverse complement strand
GTACTGGACGATGGCCGGGCCTTCGCGCAGCAGCGTGCCGTCGTCGAGTTCGAGCAGCGGCACGTAGCCCAGCGGGTTGATCGTGTAGTAGTCGGTGCCGTCGGGCGTCTTGTGCGTCTTGGTGGGCGTGAGCACGGGCTCGAAGGCCAGGCCCGCTTCGCGCAGGACGATGTGGGGCGATTGCGAGCAGGAGCCGGGCGAGTAGTAGAGCTTCATGGGTGCATCCTTTGGCGATGAGGGGGGTGGGCCCGGCCGCGATGCGGCGGGCGCTGCGCATGCTAACGGCTTGCGCGCCGGCGTGCAGGCGGGGCGGCGGCGCACAATGGCCGCATGAGCGACACCCCCGACACCACGGCGCGTGCCCATGCGGCGCGGCCCCGGCGCCTGTGGCGCTGGCTGGCGCTGGCCGCGGCGGCGCTGCTGCTGCTGCCCGTGATGGCGGCGGCGTTGCTGCGGTACTGGGTGTCGGGTGACGACTTCCGTGCGCGGGTGCAGGCCCAGGCGTCGGCCGCCGCCGGCGTGCCGGTCACGCTGGGCGCCATCGACGTGGCGGTGTGGCCGCTGCCCTCGGTGCAGGTGGCCGACGTGCGCGTGGCGAGCACGCCGCCGCTGTCGGCCGAGGGCGTGCGGGCGTTCCCGGACTGGCGCGCGGCACTGGCGGGACGGCCCGCGCTGTCGGCGCTCGAAGTGCGCGGCGCGCAATTGCATGAAACCGCCGCCGCGGCGCTGGTGGTGGCGTTGCAGCGGCTGGCGGGCGGCGGCGGCCCGGCCGACACGCGCTGGCTGCCGCGCCGTGTGGCGCTGCACGACATCCGCTGGCAGGGCACCCAGGGCGCGGCCAGCGGCTTCGATCTGGATGCCCGACTGGGCGAGGACGGCTGGCCCGAAACCGCGTCGTTGCGCATCGAAAGCGGCGCGCGAGCGGGTACCCGGATCGACCTGTCGCCCGGCGCCGATGGCGCGCGCTGGCAGCTCCGGGCGCGGCTGGGTGGCGGCACGGTGGAGGGGCCGGTGCGGCTGGCGCCGGGCACGGTGGCCACGCCCGGCCTGTCCATCGACGGCACGCTGGCCGTGCGAGGCGTGGATCCGGCCGCGCTCACCGCGCCCAGCCGGCCGTTGTCGGGCCGGCTCACGGCCGACACCACGTTTTCGGTGCGGGTGACGTCACCGGCCCAGCTGGCGCGCCTGCCCGAGGGGCTGCGCAGCGAGACGCGCTTCTCGGTGGCGCAGGCGCGCCTGCACGGCATCGACCTGCTGCGCGCCGTGCAGACGGCGGGCCTCTCGCGCGGTGGCGAGACGGCGCTGGACGAGCTGTCGGGCGAGGTGCACACGCAGGGCCGCCAGGCCCGCGTGCGCCAGCTGGTGGCGCGCACGGGCGCGCTCACGGCGCGCGGTGAAGTGGTCATCGCGGCCAACCAGTCGCTGTCGGGCCGCATGACGGTGGACGTGGCCGAGCGCGTGACCGCCGGCGTGGTCGGCGTGCCGCTGGTGGTGGGCGGCACGCTGTCCGACCCCGAAGTCACGCTCACGCGCGGCGCGATGCTGGGGGCGGCCGTCGGCACGGCCGTGCTGCCCGGCGTGGGCACGGGCGCGGGCGCGCGTCTGGGCGACCGGATCGGGCAGGGACTGGGCCGGTTGCTGGGGCGCTGAGAACGACCGCGGACGGGGGCGCCAGATCGCCCCGGCGGCGGCCCGTTTCACGATGCGGCGGCGTCCTACGAGGGGCCGCGCCGGGTGCCGATGGGTGGCGGCTGGCCGGCTCAATAGCATCTTCAACATCCATCCATTGCGGCGCGCGGCGCCGTTTCAGGGAGTCCCATCATGTTGAAGTACGCCATCATCTTCGCGCTGATCTCGCTGGTCGCCGGCGCACTGGGCTTCGGCGGCATTGCCGCCGGCGCCGCCGGTATCGCCAAGATCTTGTTCGGTCTGTTCCTGATCCTCGCCGTCGTGTTCCTCGTGCTGGCCGCGCTGGGCGTGGGCGCGGTGCGCAAGGCGCTGGACTGATGACCCGCACGCGTCATCCCCGCACCCGTGCGGCCGCATTGCCCGTGCGTATTCCGCTGATGCCCGAGCATGCCGACCTGCAGAGCCTCATGAACAGCCCGCTCTATCAGGTGCGCCGCATCCTGCGCGTCACGCAGACCCACTGGGATCTGCCGCTGGCCCATGGCAAGCGTGCCGTGGTGCGCGAGGCGCGCCGGCTGATGTCGCCGCCGCGTCCGGGCGCGCTGGCGCAACTGACCCGCCTCCAGCCTCTGGCCATCGCCGGGTGACGCGGTGCTCTGGTCGGCCATCGACACGCGCCTGTCCTACCAGGTCACGGGACCGGCGCATTTCTGTTTTCATCTGGAGGTCGCCCACGCGGCCGGCCAGCGGCTGGCAGGCGAGTCGCTGAACATCGAAGGCGCGGGCGAGCTGCGCCATTTCACGGATTCGGTGTCCGGCAACCGCTTTCTGCGCTTCGATGCCGAGCCGGGCGAGGTGCATGTGCACTACCGCGCCGAGGTGGAGCGCGTTCCCGCGCCGCAACCGCGCCGGCTGGCCGAGATGCCGATCAGCGCGCTGCCCGACGAGGTGATGCCATATCTGCTGCCCACGCGCTACTGCGAATCAGACGTGATGGCGCGCGCGGCCCAACAGCTTTTCTGCAACCACAAGCCCGGCCTGGCGCGTGTGCAGGCGATTTCGGACTGGATCCACGACAGCATCGTCTATGAGCCGGGCAGCACCGATTCGACGACCACCGCACAGCAGGTGTTCGTGCAGCGTGCCGGCGTGTGCCGCGACTTCGCGCATCTGGGTGTGACGTTCTGCCGCGCGCTCAACATCCCGGCGCGGCTGGTGGTGGGCTATGTGTGGTTCGACGAGCCGCCGCAGGATTTCCACGCCCTCTTCGAGGCCTGGCTGGGCGGCCGCTGGGTGCGCTTCGATCCGACGCGCATGGCGCCGGTGGAGCGGGTGGTGCAGGTGGGCACCGGGCGCGACGCCAAGGACGTGGCCTTCTGCACGCTGTTCGGCCCGGTGACCATGCGCGAGAAGGCGATCACCGTGCGCGAGTACGAAGCGCCGCGTCCGCGCCACCGGCTGGGCGCCGCATCGCAGCCCAGGCCGCCGACCCGTCGCGTCGCCTTGATGGCCTGAGCCTCACCGACCCAGTTCACACCGGGGCCGTCTGACGCTCCAGTCGGGCAAGCCATTGCATCGCATGCCGCCCGTCGCCTGGCGGGCCGCACATTTCGGCTGACGGCTGCAAGCCCGAGCACACGGCCGGCCGGTCCGGCTGGCCGAAGATGCGGCAGCGCCTGTCGTCGTCCAGCTGGATGCAGGGCACGCCGGCAGGCTTGCCTTGGGGCATGCCCGGAATCGTGCTGGAGATGGACGGTGCAATGCAGCAGGCACCGCATCCTTCACGACAGTGCATGCTCACTGCCAATCATTCACGTGGTCAGCCGGCCGGCCGCCCACAGCACCTGGTCGATGACAGCCTGCACATTGCGGCGCGCGCTTTCGTCGGCCAGCGCGCCATCGGCGGTGAAGGCCTCGCCCGCGCGGCCGAGTGCGAAATTGCGCGGCGCCAGCCAGCATTGCAGGTTGACCAGCAGCGGCGCCAGGTGGCTCTGGGAGCGCAGTCCCCCCAGCGCGCCGGGCGAGGCCGACAGCACGCCCACCACCTTGCCGCGCGAGGAGCGCATGCCGTCGGACCACACCGGGTCGCCCTTGACGGGGCTCGACACCCAGTCAAGCGTGTTCTTGAGCAGGGCGGGGTAGCTGGCGTTGTATTCAGGCGTGCAGACGATCCACGCCGGGTGCTGGGCCATCACCTGCTTGAGGCGCAGCACGTCGGGAGGCGTGCCGCCGGCTTCGAGGTCGGCGTTGTACATGGGGATGTCGTAGCTGCCCAGTTCGAGGTGCGTGACCTCGGCGCCGGCCTGGCGGGCCAGGTCGGCCGTGGCGTTCGCCAGGCGCCGGTTGAAGGAGTGCTGGCGGGTGCTGCCCGCGAAGACGAGGAGTTTCATGGCCGCGATTGCACCACAGGCATCGCGCAGGAAGCCTGCATGCTGCAGGGTGCGCCGGTAAAATGCGCGCTTCCCCAGCCCGTGGTCCACGCGCGCATCGGCCAGCCGGCCGCCGATGCGCACGGCGTGTGCGGCGGGCCTCGTCTTTTCAGCCGCGGCCGGTGCGCCGTGGGCAACAGCGCCGGTCGAGAGCAGACCCATGATCTACCCTGAAGAATTCGACGTGATCGTCGTCGGCGGCGGCCATGCCGGTACCGAGGCCGCGCTGGCCGCGGCGCGCATGGGCTGCAAGACCGTGCTGCTCACCCACAACATCGAGACGCTGGGGCAGATGAGCTGCAACCCGTCCATCGGCGGCATCGGCAAGGGGCACCTCGTGAAGGAGGTGGATGCGTTGGGCGGTGCCATGGCCATCGCCACCGACGAAGGCGGCATCCAGTTCCGCACGCTCAATTCGAGCAAGGGCCCGGCCGTGCGTGCCACGCGCGCGCAGGCCGACCGCATCCTCTACAAGGCCGCGATCCGCCGCCGCCTGGAGAACCAGCCCAACCTGTGGCTGTTCCAGCAGGCCGTGGACGACCTGATGTTGGAGGGCGATCGCGTGGTGGGCGCCGTGACGCAGGTGGGCATTGCCTTCCGGGCGCGCGCCGTGGTGCTGACGGCGGGCACCTTCCTCGACGGCAAGATCCACGTGGGGCTGGACAACTACGCCGCCGGTCGCGCGGGCGACCCGCCGGCGGTGTCGCTGTCGGCACGCCTGAAAGAGCTCAAGCTGCCGCAGGGGCGGCTGAAGACCGGCACGCCGCCGCGCCTGGACGGGCGCACCATCGATTTCTCCAGGTGCACCGAGCAGCCGGGCGACGGCATGCCGGGGGGCGACAACCCGGATCGCATGCCGGTGTTCAGCTTCATGGGCCGCGCCGACATGCATCCGGCGCAGATGCCGTGCTGGATCACGCACACCAACGAACGCACGCACGAGATCATCCGCTCGGGGTTCGACCGCAGCCCCATGTTCACCGGCAAGATCGAAGGCGTGGGCCCGCGCTACTGCCCGAGCGTCGAGGACAAGATCAACCGCTTCGCCGACAAGGACAGCCACCAGATCTTCCTGGAGCCCGAGGGGCTCACGACGCACGAGTTCTATCCCAACGGCATCTCCACCAGCCTGCCGTTCGACATCCAGTACGCCCTGGTGCGCTCCATGCCCGGACTGGAAAACGCGCACATCCTGCGGCCCGGCTACGCCATCGAATACGACTACTTCGACCCGCGCTCGCTCAAGGCCAGCTTCGAGACGAAGCAGATCGGCGGGCTGTTCTTCGCCGGGCAGATCAACGGCACGACCGGCTATGAAGAGGCGGCGGCCCAGGGTCTGTTCGCCGGCCTCAACGCCGCGCTGCAGGTGCGCGGCGAGTCGCCCTGGCTGCCGCGCCGCGATCAGGCCTACCTGGGCGTGCTGGTGGACGACCTCATCACCAAGGGCGTGACCGAGCCCTACCGCATGTTCACCAGCCGGGCCGAGTTCCGGCTGCAGCTGCGCGAAGACAACGCCGACATGCGCCTGACCGAAGACGGCCGCCGCATGGGCCTGGTGGACGATGAGCGCTGGATGGCGTTCAACCGCAAGCGCGATGCTGTTTCACGTGAAACAGAACGGCTCAAATCCACCTGGGTGAATCCGCGCAACCTTCCGGCCGACGAGGCGGTGCGCGTGCTTGGCAAACCCATCGAACACGAATACAACCTGGCCGACCTGCTGCGCCGGCCCGAGGTGAGCTATCAGTCGCTGATGACGCTGGACGGCGGCCGCCACGCCAATGCCGACCTGGCCGCTGTTTCACGTGGAACACCCGAAGGCGAAGCCGTGGCCGCCGTGATCGAGCAGGTCGAGATCGCCGCCAAGTACTCGGGCTACATCGAGCGCCAGCGCGACGAGGTGGAGCGCGCCGCCCGCTTCGAAAGCCTTCGCCTGCCCGCCGAGCTGGACTACATGCAGGTGGCGGCCCTGAGCTTCGAGGTGCGCCAGAAACTCAGCAAGCATCGGCCCGAGACGCTGGGCCTGGCCTCGCGCATCTCGGGGGTGACGCCGGCAGCCATCTCGCTGCTGATGATCCACCTGAAGAAGGGCGGGTTCCGGGGCTTTGCCGATGAGGCGGCGCCCGAGCGCCAGCCGGCCTGAGACCAGGCCCGCCCATGTCGTCATCGCTCTCCGATTCGCTGCGCGCCGGCCTGGACGCCCTCGGCCTCGAACTCGACGCCGCCCGGCAGGACCAGCTGCTGGCCTACCTGCAGCTCATCGCCAAGTGGACGCGCGTCTACAACCTCACGGCCGTGCGCGACCCGGCCGAGATGCTCACGCACCATCTGCTCGACAGCCTGGCCGTGATCGCGCCGTTGCGCCGCGAAGTCGCCGCGCTGCAGGAGGCGGGCAGGGCAGGGGCACGGCCGACGGTGCTGGATGTGGGGTCAGGTGCCGGCCTGCCTGGCGTCGTCATCGCCATCTGCTGCCCGGATCTGCAGGTGAGCTGCGTGGACACGGTGGCCAAGAAGGCGACCTTTATCCAGCAGGCGGCACTGGAGCTGAAGCTGCCCAACCTGCGCGGCGTGCATGCGCGCGTGGAATCACTCGACACCGGCTGGGATGTGGTGGTGTCGCGCGCTTTTGCTTCGCTGGTGGACTTCACCACGTGGTCGCGTGCCGCATTGAAGCCGGGCGGCGTGTGGATGGCCTTGAAGGGCCGCCAGCCGGATGCCGAAGTGGCCGCCTTGCCGCCTGACGTGGCTGTGTTTCACGTGGAACAGATCGACGTGCCGGGCCTCGACGCGCAGCGCTGCATCGTCTGGCTGCGCCCCGCTGCGGGCTGATCGGCGGCCAGGCGCGATTCGCCGCGGCGGGGCGGGCTGCATCACGTAAACTCGGCCTCCCGTCTCCCGCAGGAAATCCCCCATGTTTGGCGTTGCTGACTATGGCGCATTCGTTGTCGCCATCATCGTTTTCCTGTTGATCCCCGGGCCCGGCAATCTCATGCTCATCACCGCCACCGGCAAGGGTGGCCTGCGGGGTGGCCTGGCCGCCACCTTCGGCGTGATCCTGGGTGACCAGGTGCTGCTGTGGCTGGCGGTGGCCGGTGTGGCCGCACTGCTGGCGGCTTATCCCACGGTCTTCCATGCGGTGCAGTGGCTGGGCGCGGCCTATCTGGGGTGGCTTGGCCTGCGCATGCTGCTGGCCAAGCCTGGCGATGCGCCGGTGCTGAAAATCCAGCCTCGCCACTATCTGCGCCAGGCCTTCACCATCACGCTGCTCAACCCCAAGGCCATCGTTTTCTACATGGCCTTCTTTCCGCTGTTCGTCGATCCGGCGCGCCACCAGGGCCTGCCCACTTTCGGCGCCATGGCGGTCACCATCGCCTGTCTGACCTTCCTCTATGGCCTCGCCGCCGTGCTGCTGACCCACTTCCTGGCCGAGCGCCTGCGCGCCAGCCCGCGTGTGGGCCGCGTACTGGAGAAGACGGCGGGCGTGTTCCTGGTGGGCTTCGGCCTCAAGCTGGCGCTCGGCCGCTGACCCCCGACGACGACGGCAACGACAAAAGCAACGAAGAAGAGCGACGACCGCATGGCAAAGATTTTCTGCGTGGCCAACCAGAAGGGCGGGGTGGGCAAGACCACCACCACGGTCAACCTGGCGGCCGGCCTGGCCAAGGTGGGCCAGCGCGTGCTGATGGTCGACCTGGATCCGCAGGGCAACGCCACCATGGGCTCGAATGTGGACAAGCGCAAGCTGGAGCACACCGTCTACGACGTGCTGCTGGAGAGCGCCACCATCGCCGAGGCGCGCGTGCGCAGCGACAAATGCGGCTACGACGTCATCGGCGCCAACCGCGAACTGGCCGGGGCCGAGGTCGAGCTGGTCTCGCTGGACAACCGGGACAAGCGCCTGCGCGACGCGTTGGCCGTGGTGGATGCCGAGTACGACTTCGTGCTGATCGACTGCCCGCCGTCGCTGTCGATGCTCACGCTCAACGGCCTGTGCGCCGCGCACGGGGTGATCGTGCCCATGCAGTGCGAATACTTCGCGCTCGAAGGCCTGTCCGACCTGGTCAACACCATCAAGCAGGTGCACGCCAACCTCAACCGCGACCTGCAGATCATCGGCCTGCTGCGCGTGATGTTCGATCCGCGCATCACGCTGCAGCAGCAGGTGAGCGAGCAGCTCAAGTCGCACTTCGGCGACAAGGTCTTCAACACCGTCATCCCGCGCAACGTGCGCCTGGCCGAAGCCCCCAGCTATGGCCTGCCCGGCGTGGTGTTCGATCCGTCGGCTCGCGGCAGCCATGCTTTCGTCGAATTCGCGAACGAGATGGTCGAGCGCATCAAGACCCTGTGACGTTTCACGTGGAACACGGCCCGACCACCCTCCTGCTGCTGCCCGGCTGGCAGAACTCCGGCCCCGGCCACTGGCAGACGCTGTGGGAACAGCAGCACGGCGACCTGCGCGTGGACCAGCACGACTGGATGCGCCCGCTGCGCGGCGACTGGAGCGCGCGGCTCGAAGACGTGATCCTTTCCGCGCCCGGCCCGGTGGCGCTGACCGCCCACAGCCTGGGCTGCATCCTCGTGGCGGCTTGGGCCGCGCATTCGCGCCACACCGATCGGGTGCGGGCGGCATTGCTGGTGGCCGTGCCCGACGTCGAACGCGAGGATTTGCGCGGCATGTTGCCGGGCTGGGCGCCCATCGCGCGCCAGCGCCTGCCGTTCCGCACCCGCGTGGTCGCCAGCACCGACGACCCCTATGGCGGCCTCGACACCGCCGGCCCGCTGGCCGCGGCATGGGGCGCCGAGCTGCTGAGCCTGGGGCCGCGCGGCCACCTGAACGCCGATTCCGGCCTGGGCGACTGGCCCGAAGGCCGCGCGCTGCTGACCGACATGCTGTGATCGCCCGCCGGGCGATCACTCCACACGAACAAATCTGAGAAGAAGGACGACTGCCATGGTCACCAAGAAACCCAAGGGCCTCGGCCGGGGACTCGAAGCCCTGCTGGGCCCCAAGGTGGACGACACCGCGCGCCCCGCCGCCGACACCTCCGCGGCCGCCGGCCAGACCGGCTCGATGGCGCTCGATGATCTCGTGCCGGGCATCTACCAGCCGCGCACGCGCATGGACGAAGGCGCGCTCTACGAGCTGGCCGAGAGCATCAAGGCCCAGGGCATCATGCAGCCGATCCTGGTGCGGCGCCTTGCCACCGGCGCCCATGCCGGCAAGCACGAGATCATCGCGGGCGAGCGGCGCTTTCGCGCCGCGAAGCTGGCGGGCCTGGACCGCGTGCCGGTGCTGGTGCGCGAGGTGCCCGACGAAGCCGCCGCCGCCATGGCGCTGATCGAGAACATCCAGCGCGAAGACCTCAACCCGCTCGAAGAAGCCCAAGGCATGCAACGCCTCATCAAAGAGTTTGGGCTTACTCACGAGCAGGTGGCGCAGGCGCTGGGCCGCTCGCGCAGCGCCGCCAGCAACCTGCTGCGCCTGCTGCAGCTGGCCGATCCGGTGCAGACCATGCTGATGGCGGGCGATCTGGACATGGGCCATGCGCGCGCGCTGCTCAGCCTGGATCGCGCCACCCAGATCACCGCCGCCAACCAGATCGCCGCGCGCAAGCTTTCGGTGCGCGAGGCCGAGGCGCTGTCGAAGAAGCTCGGCGCCGAATTCAACCTCGTCTCTCCGTCCAAGCCCAAAAAGGAAAAGTCGCGCGACCTGCGCCGCGTCGAGGAAGAGCTGGCCGACCTGCTCACCGCCGAGGTGGAAGTGCGCGTGAAAAAGCGCGCCAAGCGCCATGGCCGCGTGGAAGAGATGGGCGAGCTGGCGATCCATTTCGGCTCGCTCGACGAACTCAATGCGTTGATCGACCGACTGCGCGCCACCGGCAGCTGAAGCCCGCCGGCCGGCAAGGCCCGCCGGCGCCTCCCGCAAACGCGTGAGGCGTGTTGCCAACTAATGCACACGCATCCCCCGCGTTCGGGGGATGCTTCACGTCAGATGCGCTGGGATACTGCGCTCGCCCGAAGTGGTATCACTTTGTAATCGAGCTGGAACGCATCATGACGCTGAGCCTGAATCTCCCCCGCCTGCCGCTGCGACTGCCGCTGCGTCTGCACGTGGCCGTCGCCTGCATGGCCCTGTCGGGCCTGGCGGGCTGCCAGACCAATCCGCCGCTGCAGAACGCCACGGGCGTGTCGTCGATGGAGGTGGACCCGAGCCGCAAGGGCCCGGTGTCGGGCGTGGGCGTGGAGGGCCAGGACATCGTGGCCATGACCGATCAGATGATGCGCGACATCCTGGCCGAGCCGATCTTCGTGGACACCGGCAAGCGCCCGCGCGTGATCATCGACAGCCAGTACTTCGTCAACGAAAGCTCGCAGGCGATCAACCGCAACATCATCACGCAGCGGCTGATGGTCAACCTCAACCGCGCCGCGCGCACGCGCATGCAATTTATCAACCGCCAGAACAGCGCAATGGTGGAGCAGGAACGCCAGCTCAAGCGCAGCGGCACGGTGGACGTGGGCACCACGGGCCTCACCAAGGCGCAGGCCGGCGCCGACTACCGCCTCTCCGGAAAGATCAACTCGCTGGACAGCCGCAACGTGCGCACCGGCATGGTCCAGCGCTACACGCAGATCTCGTTCGAGCTGACCGACCTCGAATCCGGCGAAATCGTCTGGGCCGGCATCTACGAATTCGCGCGCGCCGCCGCCGACGACGTCATCTACCGCTGAGCGCACGCATCGGCGACACCCGAGAAAGCACACGACATGAACCGCACGATACACATCGCGGCCGCCGCCGCACTGGCCGCGTGGCTGGCCGGCTGCGCCACCACGCAATCGACGCCGCCCACCTTCGCCGGCTGCCAGACCTGGGAGCAGCAGCGCGCGGCCGGCAACGCGCAACTGGGCGCCGTCTCGGTGCTCTCGCCCGAGCTGGCCAAGGTGATCGGCGTGCAGAACGTGTCGACCGCGCGCACCGGCACCGGCATGGCCGCCGTGCAGACCGGCATCTACAACTGCACCGACGTGGACGTCGTGCTCTCGGTGCGCACGCGCTTCACCGGCGCGCGCGGCGAGAGCGAGCCGCCCAGCGCCTGGAAGACCGTGCACCTGGCGCCGCGCGGCCAGGCCGTGTATGGCGAATCGGCCATCTCGCAGGCCACCAGCATGGTGGCCGTGGACATCTACGACGCCAATCGCGGCCAGTCGCAGTTCGCGCCGGGCCAGACGTACACGGTGCCGATGAACAGCGGCACCGCGCGCTGAACGCACGAGGCCGGCCATGCTGCGCATCCCATCCACCGCTGCTGCGGTCCTGCTCGCGGCCACTGTCGTGCAGGCCCAGGCACCGCAGATCGACATCCCCGCCAGCGCGTATCGCGGCGGCCAGCCCGAGGTGCTCACGCCGCCGCCCGCACCGGCCGCGCACGTGGCGCCCCCGCTCAACCGCGCCGCCTTCGCCAGCGCCTACGCGCGCGCGGGCCGGCCCACCATCGCCGTGCTGTGGAACCGCGAGTTCACCGACATGCTGCAGCAGGGCAGTGCGCAGCAGGTCAGCATCGACAGCGTGAGCGCGCGCGCCGGCAGTGCCGAAGCCGTGCGCATGCCCGGCTACGGCGCGGCCGAAGTGCGCGGTGCCGCCATCGCCAGCACCACCATCACCGCGCAGGAAGCGCGCACCGAACAGGCGCGCCGCGCCGGCCCGTCGGAGCGCGTGGACCTGCAACTGCGCAGCGCCTTCATGCAGGCCATCGCATCGTCGGGCGTGCGCCTGGTCGATCGCAACGTGGTCATGCGTACCACGGCGGCGAAGCACAAGGGCGGCGCGCTCGACAGCCAGCAGATCGAAACCGAGGCGCTGGAGAAGCACGCGAAGCTGCTGATGGAAGTGCTCAACACGCGCGATGCGAAATCGCCCACCGGCTGGGCCACCTACGTGTCGATCAAGCGCCTGGCCGACGGCGTGGTGCTGACCGAGGGCTACATCGACGGCCGCCTGCCCGAAGGCAGCCCGAAGCCCACGCCGAAGTTCGAGGCCGATCCGCGCGGCGGCTTCCGTGAAGTGGCCCAGCCCGTGAGCGTGGGCGACGTGGGCCGCCGCGTGGCCGACCAGACGCTGGCCCAGCTGGGCGAGGCGCTGGCGCGCTGAGACCGCCCACCCAGCATCCCCGCGCGCGATCGCACGAACCCGCCCCCACCGTCCACGAGGTGTCCGCCATGACGATGAACACGTTGCGCTCCCGTTTCCCTGCCCGCCGCGTGCTGCGCCCCGTGGCATGCGCCGCGGCGCTCGCGCTGTGCGCGCTGCCCGCGCAAGCGCAGTTCGGCGCGCTGTTCCAGAACATCATCCAGCAGCAGACCCAGCAGGCGATGCAGCAGCAGGCCACGCAGGCCGCCCAGCAACAGCTGCAGCAACAGGCCCAGCCGGCGGCCAGGCCCACCAAGCAGTGGGGCACGCCCCGGCCGGTGCCGGCCGAGCTGCGCACCAGCGCCGCCGCCTTCGCCGCGCGCACGGCGGTGCCCGAGCTGCGCCCGCTGTTCGAGCGCCTCTACATCGAGGGCGAACGCAACGCCACGCTCAACTTCCAGCGCATCGGCCTGGCCGCGCTGTCGCTGGGCAAGCTCGACATCGCCGAGCGCGCGTTCGAGGCCGCGGCCTTCCGCATCGACCAGATCTACGCCGACAACGCCGAAGCGCAGAAGGCCAAGTCGCTGTGGACGGCCGAGAAGATCAAGGACTACAAGGGCGAGCCCTACGAGCGCGCCATGGCCTTCTTCTACCGCGGCCTGGTGTACGCCGCGCAGGGCGACTTCCAGAACGCGCGCGCCATGTTCAAGCAGGCCGACTACCAGGACACCGTGGCCGAGGCCGAGCAGTACGCGGGCGACTTCGCCCTCATGCCCTACATGGCCGGCTGGGCCAGCTACTGCGACGGCAATGCGCAACTCGCGCGCGACTACCTGCAGATGGCCGTCAAGGGCGATCCGGCCTATGCCGGCGTGTCGGTCGAGCAGCCCGTGCTGGTGCTGTTCGAGAGCGGCCGCGCGCCCTTCAAGTACGGCGGCGGCAAGCACGGCGAGGCGCTCAAGTGGCAGCCGCACGAGCTGCCCGCGCAGACCGCGCGCGCGGCCTGCACCAGCCACAACACCGGCTGCTTCGCCACCAGCTTCGTCAAGGGGGCCGACGTGGGCTACCAGGCCACCACGCGCGGCGGCCGCGCCATCGACGCCGTGCTGGACGGCAAGGCCTCGTTCAAGGAAGGCGCGCAGAACGTCGCCGACGTGGCGGGCACGGTGGGCAACGTGGGCATGCAGGTCGCCATGCAGACCGGCAGCCGCGACGCGGCCAGCCTCGGCATGCTGGGCATGTTCGCCGGGCTGGTGGCGCAGGGCGTGTCCGCGTCCACCCAGGCGCAGGCCGACATCCGCGAATGGGAGCAGCTGCCGGGCACCGTGTGGCTGGCGACCTCGGCCACACGCCAGGGCACGCCCACGGCCACGGTGACGCTGGAGACCGCCGGCAGCTCGGTGGCGCCCGTGCCGGTGGCGCGGCTGGTCGACACGCCCTCGTGCCAGCTCTACTGGGGCCGCTCGCTCTCGCCCCTGAACCTGCTGCGCGATGCCGGCCCCATCGAGCCCGGCGAGCACGCGCGCGATCCCGCGCTGCGCCAGGCGCTCGAAGCCGCCTACGCGGGCTGAACGGACAGCCCAGCGGTTGCAGGCGCCGCGCCTGCATGCGGGACAATGCCGCCTGCATGCAACTGAAAACGCTCCTGACAGAAACCGAGGCCCTGCCCAGCGCGCCGCAAGCCGTGCTGGAACTGGCGCGCACCTTCGAGGACGAGGACGCCCCCACGTCCGACGTCGTCGCGGCCATCGAGGCCGACCCGATGCTCGTGGTGCAGCTTCTGCGGCTGGCCAATTCGCCGGCCTTCTTCCGCGGCAAGCTGATCGACAGCACCTCCGAGGCCGTTCGCCTGCTGGGCCTGTCGCGCGTGCGCTCGCTGGTCATCGGCCTGCTGGCGCGCGACGCCTTTCCCGACGTGCCCGAAGCCGCGCTCGAGCAGATCTGGCGCCTCTCGCTGGCCACGGCCGACCTCTCGCGCCACATCGCCGAGGTGGGCGGCCACGACGAGGAGATGTGTTACCTGGGCGGCCTGCTGCACCTCATCGGCGAGCTGATGCTGCGCGTGTCCATGCCCGACCGTCTGGCCGAGCTGGACCAGACCGTGCCGCTGGCATCGCCCGAGCGTGCCAAGGCCGAGGTCAAGACCTTCGGCTACAGCTATTGCGAAGCCGGCGCCGAGCTCATGCGCCGCTGGCGCCTGCCCACGCGCGTGGTCCACATCATCGAGCGCCAGCGCAACGCCAACCTGCTGGTGCTGCGCGACCTGGAAGCAATGGCCGTGCAGGTGGCGTTCTGGCGCGTGCGCGCCATCGAGCTCGGTCAGACGGACGAAGAACAATTGGCCAGCTGGCCCGCCACCTTCGGCCGCGCACTGCGCGTGGAGGCCGCCGACGTCATCGGCTGGCAACCGCCGGCCCCGGCCGCCGACGAGGCCGGCGACACGCTGCCGCTGGCCTGACACCCGGCATCCGCGGCGGGCGCTTACGGCCTGTTGCGCAATGCCTCACCGCGCGGCGCCGCGATGCGGAGAATGGTGCTTCGACCTGCGCGGACCGTCTCGCGAGGTCCCGGCAAAGGAGCCCGACGTGATCCCCAAGAACACCCTGTGCCTCTGGTACGACGGCGCGGCGCTGGAAGCCGCGCAGTTCTACGCGAAGACCTTTCCCGACAGCCGCGTGGGCACCGTGACGCATGCGCCCGCGGATTTCCCCTCAGGCCGCGAAGGCGATGTGCTCACGGTCGAGTTCACCGTCTGCGGCATCCCGTGCATGGGCCTCAACGGTGGCCCGGCGTTCCGGCCCGATGAGGCGTTCTCGTTCCAGATCGCCACCGACGACCAGGAGGAAACCGACCGTCTGTGGAACGCCATCGTCGGCAACGGCGGCCAGGAAAGCGAATGCGGCTGGTGCAAGGACAGATGGGGCATCTCCTGGCAGATCACGCCGCGCGTGCTCACCGAGGCCTTTACCGGCCAGGACCGCGCGGCGGCACGCCGTGCCTTCGCGGCCATGATGACCATGCGCAAGATCGACGTCGCGAAGATCGAGAAGGCGGTCAAGGGCTGAGCTTCCGGCCCCCCGGCCGACGCCGAGCGC
>JAGOCV010000342.1 GCA_017998575.1 Burkholderiaceae bacterium | reverse complement strand
TTGCCCGAGCGCCACCTGGGCCTGACCGTGGCCGCCGAGCTGCCCGACGCGCTGGCGCGGCTCGATGCCGCCGCCGATGCGCTGTCCCGCACGCCCCTGGGCCAGATGGATGGCGCGGCGCTGGCGCGCTGGTCGGTGGCTTTCGAGGCGCCCGCCGCCGAGCCGGCCTGCGAGCCGTTGCTGGCGGGCCGGACCATTGCCGTCGCGCGCGACGCGGCTTTCTGCTTCATCTATCCGGCCAACCTCGACGTGCTGCGCGCACTCGGCGCCGCGCTGGAGTTCTTCTCGCCCCTGGCCGACGAACCGTTGCCCGCGTGTGATGCGGTCTGGTTGCCCGGCGGCTACCCCGAGTTGCATGCCGACGCGCTGGCGGCCGCCGTCCGCACCCGCGATGGCCTGCGGGCGCACGTCCAGGCCGGGCGGCCGGTGTGGGCCGAGTGCGGCGGCATGATGCCGCTGTTCGATCAGATCCTGTCCAGCGATGGCGATGGCGTCGCGACGTGGGGCCTGCTGCCCGGCACGGTGCTCATGCAGAAGCGGCTGGCGGCCCTGGGCTTGCAGCAACTCGCGCTGCCCGCCGGCGTGTTGCGCGGCCACAGCTTTCATTACTCGCGCTGCGAGACCCCGCTGTCGCCGGCCCGCCGCACCGAACCGGCGCGCGGTGGTGCGGGCGAAGCCGTGTACCGTCTGGGCTCGGCGCAGGCCAGCTATTTCCACGCCTGGTTCCCGTCCAGCCCGGCCGCCGCCGCCTCGCTGTTCCTTGCAGGAGCTGCCCTATGAACACAGCATTCCCCGGCCCGCAGCGCATCGTCTGCCTGACGGAAGAAACCACCGAGTGGCTGTACCTGCTCGGGCAGGAACACCTCATCGTCGGCATCTCCGGCTACACGGTTCGGCCCCGCCGCGCGCGCGACGAGAAGCCCAAGGTCAGCGCCTTCCTGAACGCCAAGATCGACAAGATCCTGGCGCTGCAGCCCGACTGCGTGTTCGGCTTCTCCGACCTGCAGGCCGACATCGCGGCCGAACTGATCCGCGCGGGCGTGCAGGTGACGGTGTTCAACCAGCGCAGCGTGGAAGAGATCCTGTCCATGCTGTACCAGGTGGCGGCGATCGTGGGATGCGCCAACGAGGGCCTGGCCTGGATCGAGGCCACGCGGACCCGGCTCAACACGCTGCGCGCCGCCGTGCAGGCCCTGCAGGCCGGCGGCAAGCGCCGCCCGCGCGTGTTCTTTGAAGAGTGGGACGAGCCTCACATCAGCGGCATCCGCTGGGTCTCGGAGCTGATGGGCATCGCGGGGGGCGACGATGTGTTTCCCGAACTCGCGCGCATGCCGCTGGGCAAGGACCGCATCATTGCCGACGGCGCCGAGATCGTGCGCCGCAACCCCGACATCGTGATCGGTTCCTGGTGCGGCAAGAAATTCCGGCCCGAGAAGGTCGCTGCCCGCGCCGGCTGGCAGGACGTGAGCGCGGTCAAACACGGTCAGCTGTTCGAAATCAAGTCGGCCGACATCCTGCAGCCCGGGCCGGCTGCGCTCACCGACGGCGTGGCGCAGATGCACCGCATCGTCACCGAATGGATGGCGCACCATGGCTGACCTCGCCCGCAGCGAATTCATCCTGGGCGGCCAGCGCAGCGGCAAGTCGCGCCGCGCGGAACTGCTCGCGCGCCAGTGGCTGGCGCAACGTCCCGAGCACCGCGCCGTGATGATCGCCACCGGCCAGCCCTGGGACGACGAGATGCGCGAACGCATCGCGCGCCACCAGCGCGACCGCGCCGAGCGCGTGCCGGGCATGGCCACCGTGGAAGAGCCACGGGCGCTGGCTGAGGCCCTGCGCGAACACAGCGCACCCCACACCCTGGTGGTGGTGGATTGCCTCACGCTGTGGCTGACCAACCTGCTGATGCCCGCCGAAGGCGTGGGCGCCGATCCCGGCGAGCCCACGCGCAGCCTGTGCCAGGCCATCGAAACCGCGCGCGGCCCGGTGGTGCTGGTGGGCAACGAGATCGGCCTGGGTGTGATCCCGATGGGGCGCGAAGTGCGCGCCTTCGTGGACGCCCTCGGCGGCCTGAACCAGGCCGTGGCCGCCGCCTGCGAGCGCGTCACGCTGATGGCGGCCGGCCTGCCGCTCACCCTGAAATGAAAGCCCGATCCATGACCCGCTTCTGCAGTTTCTTCGCGTGGTGCCTGCTGATCGCTGGCGCGGCGCACGCCGCTGGCGTGGAAGTGACCGACGACCGCGGTGTGACCGTGACGCTGGCGCAATCGCCGCAGCGCATCGTCTCCCTGCTGCCCTCGCTGACCGAAACCGTGTGCGAGCTGGGCCAGTGCGAGCGGCTGGTGGGGGTGGACCGGTATTCCAACCACCCGGCCTTCGTGCGCACCCTGCCGAAGACCGGCGGCGGCATCGACCCCAACATCGAGGCCATCGTGGCCCTGAAGCCCGACGTGGTGCTCATGGCCACCTCGTCGCGCGGCGTGCAGCGGCTGGAGTCGCTGGGCGTGAAGGTGCTCGCGATGGAGCCCAAGAGCTCGGCCGACGCCCAGCGCGTCATGGGCAAGCTGGGTCAGCTGCTGGAGGTGCCCGATGCCCAGCGCATCTGGCGCGCGATCGACGCTGGCGTGTCGGCGGTGGCGCAGTCGCTGCCAGCCGGTGCGCGCCAGCTGCGCGTGTACTACGAGGTGAGTGCCGGGGGCTACGCCGCCGGCACCGGCTCCTTCATCGGCGAGATGATGGCGCGCCTGGGCCTGCAGAACATCGTCGCGCCTTCGATGGGGCCGTTCCCGCGCGTCAATCCCGAGTACGTGGTGCGCGCCAACCCCGACCTCATCATGATCGGTGCGCGCAATGTCCAGGGCCTCGAAACCCGGCCGGGCTGGCGCGGCATCCGCGCGCTGCGCGAGCGCCGCCTGTGCGTCTTCACGGCGGACGAGTCCGACGTGCTGGTGCGCCCCGGCCCGCGCATGGCCGAGGCCGCGCGCCTGATGGCGCGCTGCATCACCGAAAAGGGCTTGAAGTGAGTCACCCCCGCCGTGCTTCGCACGACCCCCTTCAGGGGGCGACACCTGCGGCCCGGCAAAGCCGGTTCCGCGGTGTCTCTGGATTGGGGGTGGCGCTGTTGCTGGCGGCCGTGCTCGTGCTGCTGCTGGGCGCGGGCGTGGGCAGCACCGGCTTCGACAGCGTGCTGCACGCCTGGCGCGACCCGGTGGCCTGGCAGATCCTCTGGGACATCCGTCTGCCGCGCACGCTCGGCGCCTGGGTGGCCGGCGGCCTGCTTGGCCTGGCTGGCGCGGTGGCGCAAGGCCTGTTCCGCAACCCGCTGGCTGACCCCTATCTGCTGGGCAGCGCCTCGGGCGCAGCGCTGGGCGTGGCCTTGGCGCTGGCCCTGTTCGGCACCACGCCCTTCGCCACCCAATGGGCGGTGCGCCTGGGCCTGACCGGCGCCGCGTTCACTGGCGCAGTGGTCGGCGTGGTGCTCACGCTGGCGCTTGCCAAAGGCGTGCAGCACACCCTGCGCCTGCTGCTCGCAGGCGTGATCGTGGGCGTGGTGCTGGGCGCCGCGCGCGACCTTGTCACCATCGCCTCGCCCGACACCTTGCAGGCCATGCAGGGCTTCATGCTCGGCAGCACCGGTTTCGTGGGCTGGGCCGCCTGCGGCGTGATGGCCGCCATGGGGCTGGCCGCGCTGCTGGTGGCCGCCTCGCTCGGCCGCGTGCTCGACGGCCTGGCGCTGGGCGAGGCCACCGCGATCAGCCTGGGCCTGCCGCTGGTGGCCGTGCGCGCCGTGCTGGTGGCGGTGCTGGCGCTGGCCACCGGCGCGGCCGTCGCGCAGACCGGTCTGATCGCCTTCGTGGGCCTGGCCTCGCCGCACCTGGTGCGCTCCATCGTGAAGACCACGCACGGCCGCCTGATCGTG
>JAGOCV010000060.1 GCA_017998575.1 Burkholderiaceae bacterium | reverse complement strand
GCGATGCCGTCGTTGGCCACGCGAACGCGGGCAAAGCGGGCGGCCAGCGGTGTCTGCAACGGCGCGCGCATCCAGTCGTTGGGCAGGCCGCGCGCCGGGCCGGCCAGGCCGCCGCAGATGTTGGGCGTGGCCAGCGCGATGCCGCCGGCCTCGTCGTGGATGAACGGCCCGCACGAGGACACGCCCACGCAGTCGATGTCGCCTGCGCGCACGCCGGCCTGCGCGCAGGCTTGGTCGATCAGGCGCAGCACCTGTTGCGCCAGCGCGTCTTCGGTACCGGTCTTGGCGGTGGGCTCGGCCACGCGCGGGCCGAGCCGTGCCGCCGGATCCTGGGCGGCGCCGGAAGCCGGCTGCACATCGGCGATGCTGACCGCCACCTTGGTACCACCGATATCGACACAGGCCTTCACGGAGCAGGATCCTTTTCGTTGGGTTCGACGCCTTCAGACGACGTGGGAAATCACGGCCGCGATGAAGCTCAGCAGGACAGTGGTGCCCACCGGCAGGAACCACTCCCGCCCGAAAGCGCGGAAGCGGAAATCGCCCGGCAGGCGTCCCAGCCCCAACCGGGCGAGCAAGGGCGCCAGACCGCTGATGAGCACCAGCGACAGCAGGATGACGAGGAACCAGCGCAGCATGGCTCAAGTGTAGGCGGCGGGCGCCCCGGGTCCGGCCGCGGCACCACGGGCTTACATATTTGACAGTTGGGGGATTTGCGCCAATCATGGCCGCGCAGGCGCCGGATGGCGCCCCTGGACAGGTGCCGGTCCCGTGTTCGGGCCTCGCCGGCGCGAGCGAACGATCCACGAGACAGCAGCGGCAACCGGCGCCGGCGCCACGGGAGGGGCGCGCCATGCTCACTGTGAAGACAGGGAAGAAGACGGGCCACGCCAGGACGGCGGGCCGGCAGGTCAGCCAGCTCGGCCGGGCCACGGGACATCCATCCAGCCGCCGCGGGCGCTTGCGGTGATGGCACGCACGAATCCTTTCTCCAGAGTGCTCTCCGGCACCAGCCGCGTGCTGCTGTGGTGGGGCTGGACGGGCTACATCGTCCTGGTGGCGGTGTTCGCGGCCTGTGCCCTGGCCTACATCGGATGGGTGTCCTACAGCACCAAGGCCAGGTTCCAGCACCAGCTGACGGTGGCGCAGGACGAGGCCGAGCGCCAGTTCGAACAATGGATGGCCGCGCGCGTGCGGCAGGCCCAGGAGTGGGCTGCGCAGGAAGAGACACGCGCGCTGGTGCGCGAGCTGCTGGCCCTGCCCTCGCCGACCCGCGACCATCTCAACACGCTGCCGCGCCAGCAGGCATTCCGCACCCGCTTCGCGCTCACGCAGGGCAGCGACGGCGTGCTGGGCTACTACATCATCAATCCCGCGGGCATCAGTCTCGGCTCGCTGGGCAGCGAGAACACCGGCACGCCGAACCTGCTGTGGCAGGAGCCCGAGTTCGTGGCGCAGATGAAAGCGCGTGGTGCAGCCGTCAGCCCGCTCATCACGTCCGACGTGCGGGTGCAAAGCGGCGTGATGCTCGAAGGGCGCCCGATCACGCTGTTCGTGGGTGTGCCGGTGATGCTCGACGGGCCCGAGCCGGCTGCCTACTTCGCGCTGCGGCTGCAGCCCATCAACCTGCTGGCCGAGCAGGGCCGCGCGCGCTTCGGCAGCGGCGGCACCAGCTATCTGGTCGACCGCCACGGCCGCCTGCATGCCGACCGCGTGTGGCTCAACCTCGACCTGGAACGCCACGGCCTGCGCGGCGAGATGTTCCGCGGACGGCCGCACCTGTTCGCGCGCGACCCGGGCCGCAATGTGGTCAGCACCGATGGCGCCGAGGCGCACGACCGCAGCCGCCTGCCGCTCACGCGCTCGGCCCAGGCCGTCGCGCAGGGCGGCGAGGGCATGTCGCTGGAGCCTTACCGCAACCATCGCGGCGTGAGCGTGGTGGGCGCCTGGTCGTGGAACGACCGTCTCGACATGGGCGTGATCACCGAGATGCCCGAGGCCGAGGCCTTCGCGCCCGTGGCACAGGCGCGCCAGCAGATGCTGGTGCTGGCCGTGGCGCTGGGCCTGCTGATCGTGCTGGTGCTGGTGTTGCGGCTGCGCCGCGTGGCGCACAGCCTGCAGGACGCGCTCGACCGCGCCGAGGCGGCTACTCAGGCCAAATCGCAGTTCCTGGCCAACATGAGCCACGAGATCCGCACGCCCATGAACGCCATGCTGGGCATGACCCAGCTGGTACTCAAGGGCGAGCTGCAGCCGCGGCAGCGCGACTACCTCGACAAGAGTCTGCGCGCCGGCCACCACCTGCTGGGCATCCTCAACGACATCCTCGACCTCTCCAAGATCGAGGCCGGCAAGCTGGTCGTGGAGAAGATCAACTTCGAGCTGGAACAGGTGCTCTCCAACATCGGCGACCTCATCAACGAGAAGGCCAGCGCCAAGGGGCTGGAGCTGATCATCGAGGTGGACGACGACGTACCGCGCATGCTGCACGGCGATCCGCTGCGGCTGGGCCAGGTGCTGGTCAACTTCGCCAACAACGCGGTCAAGTTCACCGACCACGGCGAGATCGCCATCGTGATCAAGGTGAAGGAAAACCACCCGGACTGGGTGCTGCTTCACTTCGCCGTGCGCGACACCGGCATCGGCCTGGCGCCCGAGCAGGCCGCGCGGCTGTTCCAGTCGTTCGAGCAGGCCGACACCTCCACCACGCGCCGCTACGGCGGCACCGGCCTGGGCCTGTCGATTTCGAGCCACCTCGCGCAGCTGATGGGCGGCGAAGTGGGCGTGGACAGCACGCTGGGCCTGGGCTCCACCTTCTGGTTCACGGCCAGGCTCGAGCGATCGACGGAGGCGCCGCGCGAGCTGGTGTTCTCCCCCAGCCTGCGCGGTCGCCGCGTGCTGGTGGTCGATGACAGCGAACACGCCAGCGCGGTCATCGCCAACATGCTGGTGTCGATGAGCTTCGAGGTGACGCAGGTGTCCTCGGGCGCCGCCGCATTGCAGGCGCTGGCGGAAGCCGATGCGCAGGGCGATCCGTTCGAAGTGGTGACGCTGGACTGGCAGATGCCGGAAATGGATGGCGTGGAAACCGCCCGGCAAATCACCACGCTGACACTCTCGCACCGCCCCGTGGTGATGCTCGTGACCGCCTTCAACCGCGAGGAAGTGGTGGCCGGCGCCCGCGCGGCCGGCGTGGCCGAGGTCCTGATCAAGCCCATCAATCCGTCGCTGCTGTTCGATGCGCTGGTGCTGCACCTGGATGCGAGCCGGCGTGCTTCGGCCGAGCGCGCGCCGGTCGATGCCGCCGTGTCGCAACTGCCGGCCGAACCGCAGGACTTCACAGGCATGCGCGTGCTGCTGGTGGAGGACAACTACACCAACCAGGAAGTCGCCACGGGCCTGCTGGAGCTGCGCGGCGTGCGCGTGGACGTGGCCAACAACGGCCAGGTGGCGCTGGACATCCTGCGCGAGGCGCCGCAGGGCACCTATGCCGCCGTGTTCATGGACATGCAGATGCCCGTGATGGACGGCCTCACCGCCACGCGGGAGATTCGCAAGATCGCGCGGCTGCGGTCGCTGCCGATCATCGCGATGACGGCCAACGCCCTCACCGGTGACCGAGCCCGCTGCATCGAAGCGGGCATGAACGAGCACATCACCAAACCCATCGACGAAGACCAGATGTGGGCCGTGCTCTCGCGCTGCGTGCAGCAGGTGCGGCCAGCGGCGGCGGCGGCGCTGGCGCCAGCCGTGCGTGCCACGCCGGCCACGAACGCGGCACCCGCACCGGTCGAAGCGGCCGCGGGCCTGGAACCCGCCGCGCCGGCCCAGGCCGATGCGCAACGCGTCAACGAAGGCATGGAGATGCTGGAAGCCGCCGCGTCGCACGACGTGCGCTCGCTCATCGGCGTGGTGGCCGGCTACGCCGGACTGCTCGAACGCATCCTGCCCGCCGACATCAGCGGCAAGGCACGCGACTATCTGGGCGTGATGCGCACGACCACCAAGGAAAGCTCCGAGCTGGTAGCCGCCTGGCGCACCAGCGGCCAGACCTTGCGCGCGCCGCTGCGCTGGCAGGAAGTGGACATGCGCGCGCTGGCCGTGGCGGCCTTCACGTCCGAGCTGGGCCAGGCCGATCTGGCGTCCGCCGGCATCGTGATCGACGCGCAGATGCCCGTGGCCATGGGCGACCCGAAGCTGCTGGCGATGGTGTGGACCGAGCTGGCCTCGAATGCGCTCAAGTTCACACGCGAGACGCCTTCGCGCAGCATCCGCGTGCAGGGCGAGTTGTCGCCCTCCGACGGCCGCCGCTACACCGTCACCGACAACGGACCGGGCGTGTCGGCACGCGACGCCACCAGGCTGTTCCAGCCGCTGCAGAAGTTGCACGGCGAGACTTACGAAGGCCGCGGCCTGGGTCTGTTTCTGGCCTGCCGCAGCGTGGGCCGGCACGGCGGACGCATGTGGGCCGACGCGGGCGAGCAGTCGGGGCTGCGCATCGTGTTCACGCTGCCCGACGCACCGGGCTGAGCACGAGCCAGGGCGTCAGAGCGTGTGCGTGCGGTCGCCGGCCGCGAAGCCCAGCGCATCCCACGGATCGCCGGTGCACAAGCCCACCACCTTGAACAGCTCGCCCATCTCGTGCTCATGCACCAGCCTGGCCGCCATGGCGCGCTGGGGCAGGCTGGCGGCATCCATCAGCGGCCCGAGGCCGCAGTTGAGCAGGAAGCGCCCCTGCGAGGCATAGCCCAGCACCGCCAGGCCGGCGTCCTGGCCCGCCAGCGCGATGGCGGTGAAATCGACGTGGGCCGTGATGTCCTTCTCGCCCACGTCGGCCAGCGCATCGGCATCGGCACGGTGGCCGCGGTGGCACATCACCGTGCCCATGTGGCGCTGCGGGTGGTAGTACTCGGCCTCGGGGAAGCCGTAGTCGATGAAGAAGGCGGCGCCCGCGCCACCCGCCAGCAGACAGCCGGCCAGCGTGGCGATGAAGGCACGCGCGCGCGGATGGATTTCGGTGACGTAATCGTGCGTGCCCGCCACGTCCACCGGTGGCCGCAGTGCCGTGGGCCGGTCGGCATGCACCAGCCGGCCATCGTCCGCCACGGCCACGCCGCGCTCGTGCCACTGGCCGCCAATGCGCGCCAGCAGTTGCACGGGCATGGCGTCGAGCACCTCGTTGCCCAGCACCACCCCGCGTATCGCCTCGGGCAGCGCATCGACCCAGCGCACACGGCCCGCCCACGGCGCCAGCCGCTGTTGCTGGCGCGCACGCAGCTCGGCGGACAGCTCGACGATGCAGTACTCGCGCACCCGCGGCCCCAGTGCCTCGAGCAACTGCGCGGCCAGCGCGCCCGAGCCGGCGCCGAATTCCCACACGGCATCGGTACCCGTGGCTTGCAGCGCCTGGCCCACCTGGGCGGCCAGCGCGCGGCCATAGAGCGGACTCATTTCGGGGGCGGTGGTGAAGTCGCTGCCCTCGCGCGGGCCATCGCCGAACTTCGGCAGCGTGTTGGCGTAGTAGCCCAGGCCCGGGGTGTAGAGGGCCAGTTCCATGAAGCGGTCGAAGCCGATCCAGCCCCCGGCCGCGGCGATGTCCGCGCGGATGTGGGCCGCGAGGGCGCTCGTTAAACTCTCGGCTGTCGTCGTCACCCCCGGATTGTCCCCCAATGACCGCAGCCCCTACCGCGCCTGTCCGCACCGTGCTCGTCACGGGTGCGGGCCGCCGGCTGGGCCGCGAGATCGCGCTGGCGCTGGCCGCCGCGGGCTGGCAGGTGGCGGTGCACTACCGCCATTCGCGCGCCGAGGCCGAGGCCACGGCCGCCGAATGCGCCGCGCTGTCGGGCCGCGCGGGTGTCTTCGATGCCGACCTGGAACAGGAAGACGCCGTGCGCGCGCTGGTGCCGCGCGTAGCGGCGGAGTTCGGACGCATCGATGCCGTGGTCAACAACGCCTCGCTGTTCGAGCACGACGACGCGGCCAGCTTCGGCTTCGAGCGCCTCGAGCGCCACCTGCGCAGCAACACGGGCGCGCCCGTGCTGCTGGCGCAGGCGCTGCACGCGCACCTGCTGTCGCGCGATCCGCTGGAGGGCGAGCCGGCCGAAGGCGCCGTGGTCAACCTGCTCGACCAGCGCCTGTGGAACCAGAACCCCGATTTCCTGAGCTATACGCTCTCCAAGGCGGCGCTGGAAGCCGCCAACACCGTGCTGTCGCTGGCCCTTGCCCCCGCCGTGCGCGTGGTGGGCGTGGCGCCCGGCCTCACGCTCACCAGCCACATGCTCGACGAGGCGCGCTTCCGCGAGCTGCACGCACTCAGCCCGCTGGGCCGCTCGTCCAGCGCGCAGGACGTGGCCGCCACCGTGCGCTTCGCGCTGGAGAACCGCTCCATCACCGGCACCACGCTGCTGGTGGACGGCGGCCAGCACCTGCAGCGCTTCGAGCGCGATTTCTCGATGATGTGAGCGCCCCCAGCGCCACGGCCCACCCGCCATGCCCCTGAACCACGACTCCGGCCGCCAGACGCTGGCCCTGACCGGCCTGCGCTTCGATGCCAACCTCGGCATCCTCGACCACGAGAAGACCGCGCCGCAACCGATCCAGGTCGACGCCGAGCTCAACCAGGGCCGCCAGCCGCTGCTGCCGCACGACGACGACATCACCCACGTGCTGGATTACCGCAAGGTGCGGCAGATCATCATCGACGAGTGCACGGCCGAACACGTCAACCTGCTGGAGAGCCTGATCGGCAAGCTCACGCGCCGGCTGATGCAATTGCCCGGCGTGATCGGCGTGCGCGTGAAGATCGCCAAGCTGGAAATCTTCGACGACTGCGAGGTGGCGATCCGGATGGAATGCGGCGAGTGGTGAGCGCGCCGCGTGCGCCCACTCGCCACCGCCCGCCGGGCTGACAGGCGCCCTCCGGTGCGGGGACGGCCCGCCTCCACTAAAATCCGGCGTTCCGCCCCCTGTCCGCCCCACACGCGCATCACGTCGCCGCCGGGGCCTGGCAGGCCCCGCGCCGCCGCCGCGCAGCCCCCGATCGTCCTGCTCTCCCATGAACGCCGCCCTGCCCCAAGCCATCGCCGACTGGACTGCCGACCCGGCACCGGAGACGCCCGCCGACCCGGGCGCCGCACGCCGCATCGAGCACGAGACCCACAAGCTGGAAAAGCGCCTGTGCCGCGAGGTGGGCCGCGCCATCGCCGACTACAACATGATCGAGGACGGCGACCGCGTGATGGTGTGCCTGTCGGGCGGCAAGGACAGCTATACGCTGCTCGACATCCTCATGAAGCTGCGCCGCCGCGCGCCCGCGAGCTTCGAGCTCATCGCCGTCAACCTCGACCAGAAACAGCCGGGCTTTCCGGCCCACGTGCTGCCCGAATACCTCGGCAAGCTCGGCATCCCCTTCCACATCGAGACGCAGGATACGTATTCCATCGTCAAGGACAAGATTCCCGAGGGCAAGACGATGTGCAGCCTGTGCTCGCGGCTGCGCCGCGGCATCCTGTACCGGGTGGCCAACGAGCTGGGCGCCACCAAGATCGCGCTGGGCCACCACCGTGACGACATGCTGCAGACACTGTTCCTCAACATGTTCTTCGGCAGCAAGATGAAGGGCATGCCGCCCAAGCTGCAGAGCGACAACGGCGAGCACATCGTGATCCGCCCGCTGGCCTACGTGGCCGAGAAGGACATCATCCGCTGGGCCACGCACAGTCAGTACCCGATCATCCCGTGCACGCTGTGCGGCAGCCAGGAGAACCTGCAGCGCAAGCAGGTGGGTGACATGCTGCGCGAGTGGGACCGCAAGTACCCCGGCCGCCTGCAGAACATGGCCACCTCGTTACAAAACGTCGTACCTTCGCACCTGATGGATGGAACACTCCATGACTTCAAGGGTCTGAAAACCACGGGCGTGGCCGACGACGACGGCGACAAGGCGTTCGACACCGAGGAGTTTCCGGTGCCCGAATTGCCCGGCCTGGCCGTCATCCGCAGCTGAAGGCGGCCACTGCCCCGCGCCCTGCCGGTTGACGAGGGCTCCTGCATGGAGGCAGTGACGATCATGAAGACAACGAACGTACGCCGCTGGGCGGCCTTTCTCTCGGTCGCGGGCGCGGCGCTGCTCGCGGGCTGCTCGGGCATGCGCATCGTCGACAGCGACGTGAACGCGTATTCCACGCTGGCGGCCGTGCCTGCTGGCGCCACCTACCGGTTCGAGCGCCTGCCCTCGCAGGAGCGAGCGGGTGAGCCGCAGTCGCGCATCGAGTCCATGGCCGCCCAGTCGCTGGCGCGCGTGGGCCTGGTGCGCAACGACGCCAGCCCGCGCTACAGCGTGCTGGTGGGCGCGCGCGTGCAGGCCACCGACCGCGACCCCTGGGGCTCGCCGTGGCAGCCCTGGGGCTTCATGAGCCACCAACCGGTGGTCACGCGCAGCGGTCAGGTGGTCTACGTGCCGGTGTTCCCCAGCGGCGGCCCGCCGCTGCCCTGGTACGAGCGCGAGGTGAGCATCGTGATGCGCGACATCGCCACCGGCCAGGTGGTGTACGAAACGCGCGCCGAGCATTCGGGCCGCTGGTCCGACACCGCTGCCGTGCTGCCGGTGATGTTCGATGCCGCGCTGCGCAATTTCCCGGCCGCGACGCCGGGACCGCAGCGCGTGGCGATCGAAATCCCCCGCTGAGTCCCTGAAGGCGCCATTCAGGGGGCCGGGCGGCGCCGCGCCCCCGCCCGGCGGAGGCACGGCACGTGCGGGGCCTGCCTAGAATCCCTGCCATGGACGCCACCCGCATCATCGCCGTCCGCCATGGCGAAACGGCCTGGAACGTGGACACGCGCATCCAGGGCCATCTGGACATTCCCCTCAACGACACCGGCCGCTGGCAGGCGCAGCGTCTGGCCGCCGCCCTGGCCGACGAGCCACTGGCCGCCATCTATGCCAGCGATCTGGGCCGCGCCCACGCCACCGCCCAAGCCGTGGCCACAGCGGCCGGCCTGCCCGTGCTGGCCGAGCCCGCGCTGCGCGAGCGCGCCTTCGGGCGCTTCGAGGGGCAGACCTTCGCCGAGATCGAAGCCCGGTGGCCCGAGGACGCGCTGCGCTGGCGCCGGCGCGACCCTGACTTCACGCCGCCGGAGGGGGGCGAATCCCTGATCACCTTCCGCGACCGCATCGTCGCCGCGGCACACGCCATCGCCGCGCGGCATCCGGGCGAGCAGATCATGCTGGTGGGCCACGGCGGCGTGATGGACGTGCTCTACCGCGCCGCCACCGGCCAGGAACTGGGCGCGCCGCGCAGCTGGGCGCTGGGCAACGCCGCCATCAACCGCCTGCTCTGGACGCCCGATGGGTTGACGCTGGTGGGCTGGTCCGACACGCGTCACCTGGACGAAACCACGCTGGACGAATCCACCGCCTGAGCGCCTGCCCTGGCCTGCGGCAAGAACACACGAGAAGACGGGGACACGACATATGAACGACACGCTCACCCAGCAGGCACCCACTGCGGCACCCACCGCCGGGCCCACCACGCTGCCGCCGGCGGATGCGGCGGCGCTCGCACCCCTGCCCTGGCCGGCCGATCCCATGGCGCAGCACCGGCTGGTGGGCCAGCCCGTGCACACCATCGACACGCCGGCGCTGGTGATCGATCTGGACGCCATGGAGCGCAACCTCGCGCGCATGGCCGCCTTCACGCAGCGCCACGGTATCCGCCTGCGTCCGCACGCCAAGATGCACAAGAGCGCCGTGCTCGCGCGCCTGCAGATGGCCACGGGTGCCGTCGGCGTCTGCGTACAGAAAACTTCCGAAGCCGAAGCGCTGGCCGCCGGCGGCGTGGACAACCTCTACATCAGCAACGAAGTCGTGTCTTCGGCCAAGCTGCAACGCGTGGCGGCGCTGGCGCGCGCACTCGATGCGCGCGGCGGGCGGCTGGCGATCGCCGTCGACAGCACCGAGGGTGTGCACCGGCTGGCCGAAGCGCTGGCCGCCTGGATGCCCGACGCCACCGGCGCCATCGACGTGTTCATCGAGATCGACGTCGGCCAGGGCCGCTGCGGCGTGCTTCCGGGCCCGGCCGCCGTGGCGCTGGCGCGCGAGATCGCCCAACTGCCGATCCTGCGCCTGGCCGGCCTGCAGGCCTATCACGGCCGTGCGCAGCACCTGCGCGGCGTGGCCGAGCGGCGCGCGGCCATCGGCCGGGCCGTGGCCGACGTGCTGACCACACGCACCCAGATCGAAGCCGCCGGCTTCACCGTGCCGCTGGTGACGGGCGCGGGCACCGGAACCTTCGCCCAGGAAACGGCCAGTGGCGTCTATGGCGAGCTGCAGGCCGGCTCGTACCTCTTCATGGACGCCGACTACGCGGCCAACACCGCCGACGCGGCGCAGCCAGCGTTCGAGCACGCGCTGTTCGTCAAGTCACAGGTGATCAGCGTGCAGGCCGGCCATGCCGTCTGCGATGCCGGCCACAAGAGCCACGCCATCGACTCGGGCCTGCCACGCGTGCACGCGTTGCCGGGCCAGCCGGCGCTGCAGTTCGCCAACGGCGGCGACGAGCACGGCCTGCTGCGCCCTGCCACCACCGAGGACGGCCTGCCCGCCCTGGGCGCCTGCGTGTGGCTGGTGCCGGGCCACTGCGATCCCACCGTCAACCTGCACGACCAGATGATCGGCGTGCGCGGCGGCCTGGCCGACGGCGTGGTGGAGCGGGTGATCCGCGTGGATGCGAGGGGTTCGCTCACGTGAAGGAGCGAAGCGGCGCGGCCGGCCGCCGCCTCAGCGTGCTTTCTGCGCTTTCTGCGCGGCCTGTCCCGCTTCGTTGATCCGCGCACGCAGGTCGGCCATCTCCTGCCCGAGCGCGGCCAGCCGCTGGCCGCTGGCCGGTGGGGCCGCCGCCGGATCGCGCACCACCTGCAGCTGCAACTCCAGCCATTCGGTGGACACGGCTGACAGCCGCGCGATGTCGCGCAGCGTGGTGCCGGCGTCTCCCAGCGCCTGCAGGTCGAGCGCGCGGAACTCGCCGTCGATCGCGCGGGCCGCGGGCAGATGGCGGGCCTGCACGGCATCGAAGAAGGCCGACTCGCTCATGCGGCCGGCCCGCACCTCGCGGGCGTCTTTCGCCACGGCCTGCTGGGCCGCATCCAGTCGCGGCAGCAGGCCACCGAGCTGCTGCTGGATCGAGAACACCACCTCGTGGTTGACGCCTTGCCCGCGCGCGGCGAATGCCAGGCCGGCCACCGCCGACGCCAGCACCACCACCGAAACCGCCATGCGCGATCCGCGCCGCTCTCGCGCCGAGGCCTCGGCCGCGTTGTCGATCAGCAGGGCCGCCATGCCCGCGCCTGCCAGCAGACCGCCCATGTGCGCTGCGTTGTCGATGCCCGGATTGACCAGGCCCTGCACCAGCGCATAGCCCACGAACACCACCAGGCTGCCCAGGCTCTGCCCGCTGAAGCGCCCCGGCATGCTGCGCCGGTGCAGCCAGTGCGCGGCCAGCCAGGCGCCCAGCACACCGAACACCGCACCCGAAGCGCCCACCGACACACTGCGCTGTGCCGAGAAATGCAGGCTGAGTGCACTGCCGGCCAGCGCGCTGCCCCAGTAGATCAGCAGGAACTGCGCGTTGCCGTAGAGGCGCGACACCTGCCGCCCGGCTTCCCACAGGCCCAGCATGTTCAGGCCCAGGTGCATCAGCCCGCCGTGCAACACGGTGGCGGTGACGAGGCGCCAGTATTCGCCCTGCTGCATCACGGCCCAGGTGGAGTTCGCACCCCAGCGGTACAGGTCGGCCGGCGCCGGTCTGAAGGCCGACAGGCCGGCTGCCACGTTGGCCAGCCACACCGCGACGTTCAGCGCCATCACCGCGTACAGGCCCCAGGTGATGGGCGTCATGGCCACCAGTTTCGCTTCCTGCTCGGCGGCCTGGCGGGCCTGCATCACGCTTTCGGGCTCGGCCAGGCCGCGCGCGGCACGGGAACGCAGCAAGCCCTCGCCCACGGCCGCGAAGGCGGCTTGCTGCGTGGCGGGCTTGAGCGCCTGCAGGCTGAACTGCAGCGCCTTCTTGTTCAGGCCCGTGGCGGCCGCGGCCTCACGGTCGAGCTTGAGCGTGATGAACGATTGACCCTGCACGCGCACCAGCTGGGCATCGGCGATCAGGTTCCAGGGCACGGTCCGCTTGATCTGCCGCGCGAACACGCCATCGGCGGCCACGGCCACCACCGGCCGCGTGTCGCGCGCCTGGCGCAGCACGATCCAGGCGATGGCACACAGGAAGGCGCCTCCGGCCAGCACCATCCAGCCCGCCCCACTCCCGCTGCGCAAGGTGCCCACGCCGATCGCCAGCAAGGGTGCGCCCACGATGAACAGCATCACGGCGATGCGTTTCATGCTGGCGGTGTTGTCGGCGTTGAAGGAACGGGCCGCAGGCTGCGCCTGCATCGGCGCGAAACCGTGCGGCAACGGGCCGGGCTCGGTCGGCTCGAAGCCAGGCCCGGTGCTGGACGCGATGTTCATGACTCCCCCCGGTGTCGTTGTGGGCCCTGCGGGCGTGCGAAATCATGACACGGCGCCGGTCGCACCGCCATGCCCGGTTCGGGGGATGCGCGGGATCAGTCGGCGAACAGCCCGCCCGCCGCGGCTGGCGGCGCCACGCCCAGGTGGCGGAAGGCGGCCAGCGTCGCCACGCGGCCGCGCGGCGTGCGCTGCAGGTAGCCCTGCTGGATGAGATAGGGCTCGATCACGTCCTCGATGGTGCCGGCTTCCTCGCCGATGCTGGCGGCGATGTTGTCCAGGCCCACGGGGCCGCCATCGAAGCGGTGGATCACGGCTTCGAGCAGCTTGCGGTCCATCAGGTCGAAGCCCTGCGGGTCGACGTCGAGCATGGCCAGTGCGCGCTGCGCGATGTCCGGCGTGATGGTGCCGTCGCCCTTCACGTCGGCGTAGTCGCGCACGCGGCGCAGCAGCCGATTGGCGATACGCGGCGTGCCGCGCGAGCGGCGCGCGATCTCGGCAGCGCCTGCGTGCTCGGTGGGCGCCTGCAGCAGCTGCGCGCTGCGCGAGACGATGCGCGTCAGTTCTTCGGCGGTGTAGAACTCCAGCCGCGCCACGATGCCGAAGCGGTCGCGCAGCGGGTTGGTGAGCATGCCGGCACGCGTGGTGGCGCCCACCAGCGTGAAGGGTTGCAGATCGAGCTTGATGCTGCGTGCGGCCGGCCCCTCACCAATCATGATGTCGATCTGGTAGTCCTCCAGCGCGGGGTAGAGGATTTCTTCCACCACCGGCGAGAGGCGATGGATCTCGTCGATGAACAGTACATCGTTCTTCTCGAGATTGGTGAGCAGCGCCGCCAGATCCTTGGGCTTCTCCAGCACCGGGCCCGAGGTCTGCCGCAGGTTGACGCCGAGCTCGGCCGCGATGATGTGGCTGAGCGTGGTCTTGCCCAGGCCCGGCGGTCCGAACAGCAGCACGTGGTCGAGCGCCTCGGTGCGCTTCTTCGCGGCACCGATGAAGATCTCCAGTTGCTCGCGCACCTTCGCCTGGCCGACGTACTCGTCCAGCAGCTTGGGGCGCAGCGCGCGCTCGATCGCCTCTTCGTTCGGCGAGGCGGGCGCGGCGGAAACGACGCGCTTGTCGGGCGCGGGGAACGGGGCGAAATCGTCGGTCTGGATGGTCATGGGCGGCGGCCTGCGGGCTGGGCTAGTTTAGTCTCCGGCCGCGGTGCCGCCGGGCACGCCGCGGCAGGCGCCGCAGGCACGCACGCGTGCGACTCAGGGCGTCGGCAGCGCCGCGTCGTCGTTGCCGATGACGCGGGTGAGCAGTTCCATGAACTGCTCACGCTCATTGCCCGACAGGTTGGCCAGCAGCCGATCCTGCACCCGCATCACCGGTCGTCGCATGGCGCGCAGCACCTGCCGGCCTTCGTCCGTGATCCACAGCAGTTTGCGCCGGCGGTCGTCGGGATCCGCCTCGCGCAGCACCAGGCCACGCGATTCGAGACGGCCGATGACGGCTCCGGAAGTCGCGGCGTCGAAGGCGACGCGACGCGCCACCGTGACCTGATCGGCACCGGGCTCGTCGATCAGCGCGCTCAGGATCGAAAACTGCACCGGGGTGATGTCGAACGCCGCCGTCTCCTGCGCGAAGATGGCCACCGACAGCTGGTGCGCGCGCCTGACCAGGTGACCGGGCGCGCGTTCGAACTCGAAAGTCTTGCTCATGCGGCTCAGTGTAAGCCGCGCCTCATGCTGCCGGCGTTGCGCCATGAGGGGCTTGCACATCTGCGTGATCCGATGCAATAATAAGCTCACTTATTAATTGAAAGACCGACCCTTCGCCGGCGGCGTCCCGGCCCATCCATCAGACGACGAGAGACACGAGAGATGCAATTCCACCTGAATGGCTTCCGCGCGGGCGATCCGCACATTGCCGATGCCGCCCCCCACGTCCTGACCACCCCTGACACGTTGCCGCAGCAGGTGGACGTCGCCATCGTGGGTGCTGGCCCCGCCGGCCTGACGCTGGCTGCGCAGCTCGCCGCCTTCCCCGACATCAGCGTGTGCGTAGTCGAGCAGAAGGATGGTCCGCTGCGGCTGGGCCAGGCCGACGGCATCGCCTGCCGCACGATGGAGATGTTCGAGGCTTTCGGCTTCAGCGAGCGCGTACTGAAGGAGGCCTGCTGGATCACCGAAGTCACCTTCTGGAAGCCTGACGAGGCGCAGTCTGGCCACATCGTGCGGCATGGTCGGGTGCAGGACACGGAAGACGGCCTCTCGGAATTTCCGCACGTCATCCTCAACCAGGCGCGCGTGCACGACTTCTACCTCGACGTGATGCGCAACTCGCCCAGCCGCCTGCAGCCGCACTACGCGCGCCGGCTGGTTGACGTCTCGATCGACGACAGCGCCGCCGATCATCCCGTCACCGTGCGCGTGGAGCGCACCGACGAGGCGCATGCGGGCCAGATCGAAACGCTGCGCGCGCGCTATGTGGTGGGCTGCGACGGCGCGCGCAGCGCGGTGCGCAAGTCCATCGGCCGCCAGCTGGTAGGCGATTCGGCCAACCAGGCCTGGGGGGTGATGGACGTGCTGGCCGTCACCGATTTCCCGGACATCCGCTACAAGGCGGCCGTGCAGTCGGCCGAGGCCGGCAACCTGCTCGTGATCCCGCGCGAGGGCGACTATCTCGTGCGCATCTATGTGGAGATGGACAAGCTCGGCGAAGGCGAGCGCGCCGCCAGCCGCAACATCACGGTGCAGGATCTCATCGCCACGGCGCAGCGCATCTTCCACCCGTACACGCTCGACGTGAAAGAGGTGCCGTGGTGGTCGGTGTATGAGATCGGCCAGCGCATC
>JAGOCV010000341.1 GCA_017998575.1 Burkholderiaceae bacterium | reverse complement strand
CTGACAGGTGGGCTCACGGGCGGCAGCTCGGGCGGCGGCAGCGTGGGAATTGGTGGCGGATTGGTGGCTGGCGTCGCCAGCACGGCGGGCAGCCTGGGCGTGGGACTGGGCGGCGGCGTGGGCGCCGGCGCCGGTGGCTCGTCGTCGGGCGGCGCGCCGGCGGCGGGGGGCGTGCTGGCACCCGTGGGCAACCTGCTCGGCGGGCTCCTCGGACGGCGTTGAGCCAGGCTGACGTTCGGCGCCAGCACCGATGACTTCCAGTACCAGGACCACATTCGCCTGGCTCTGCGCCCTGACTCTCGCGGGTCAGGGCGCAGTGTCGTGGGCGCAGTCGCCCAGCGCGGGCAATCCGCTCGACCAGTTGCCGCAAACGCTGGACCGCACGCCGGCGGGTGGTGGCGTACAGGTCGAGGTGGCTCCTGCGCCCGCGCCCGCCGCCACCGCCGATGCGATGGCGCGGCAGATCGTGCCGCGCCGTTTCGACATCGAAGGCGTGAAGTCGGTGCCGTTCGCCGACATCGCTTCGCTGTTCGCCCCCCATGTGGGAAAGCCGGTGTCGGTGTCCCGCCTGGTCGAACTCGCGCGCCAGGCCACGGCCATCTACCAGCGGGATGGCTGGGGCCTGTCATTCGTCTACGTGCCCGCCCAGCTCTTCGCGGACGGCGTGGTGCGCGTTGTGGCGGTGGAAGGCCATGTCGCCGACGTGCGGGTGGAAGGTGATCCCGGCCGTTCGGCGGCGCGTCTGGAAGAGATCGCGGCCCGCATCCGGGCCGAGAAGCCGCTGCGGCGCGAAACCTTCGAGCGCTACTCGGCGTTGCTCGGCCGCCTGCCGGGGCTGACGGTGGAGGCCGGCGTGCCGCTGCCAGCTTCGACCGATGGCGCCGCCGTCATGACACTCAAGGTGACGCGCAAGGTGTTCGACGCCAATGTGGCGACCGACCTGCGGCGGCCGCATCCGCGCGCGGTGGCCACGGCGACGCTCAACGACACCCTCACACCCGGCGGCCAGCTGTCTGTGTCGGCGCTGGTGGTGGGGCGCGACGACGAAAAACTTCAGGCCATCCAGTATCGCCAGGCCATCGGTTCCGAGGGCCTGATGCTCAAGGCCTCGTTTTCCACCTACCGGGGCGACCCGGACGGCACGCTCGGCCTCACCTCGCCGCTCGACCGCCGCACCACCAACCTGCGGCGCGAGCTGTCGGCCCTGTATCCGCTGCGTCTGGGGCCCGAGCACAGTCTGGTGCTCTCGGGCGGGTTCTACAGCGTGGACAACAGCGAGACCACCAACGATCCGGCCACGGGCGATTTCATCGCCGACGACACGCGTGTGCGCGCTGCCTTCGCGCAACTGGCATGGCAGCACACGCAGCCCAGGCTCTCGCGTTCGGCGAGCGTGTTCGTGGCGCACGGGCTCGATGGCAATGGCGCGGGCTCGTTCGTGCGCAGCAACGTACCGGGCGTCGCCGGGCCGGGCACGGCGCGCGTCGATTTCACGCGCGCATTGTTCGAGGCCCGGGAAGCGCGCCGCATCGGCGAGCGGTGGGGCATCGTGGTGTCGGCCGCGGCGCAGATCAGTCCGCACGAATTGCCGACGACCGAACGCATGTCGTTCGGCGGAGCGCGCTTCGGCCGTGCCTATGCGCCGGGCGAAACCGCGGGCGACCAGGGGTGGGGTTTCGGCTTCGAGGTGAACCGTATCGTCGCGCTACCCGCCAACGACTGGGTCCGGCAACTGCAGCCCTACGTGCTGCTGGAAGCGGCACGCGCCTACGGCGAGCGTGGGGCCCCGGTGCCGGCGCAGCTGGGCTCGGCGTCGCTTGGCCTGCGCCTGGCTGATCTCAAGCACTACCTGCTGGATTTCTCGGTGTCGCGCGCCGTGGGCGATCGGCCGCTGGAGAACCCCGGCCGCGATCCGCGCTTCGTGGTGCAGTTCAGCTTCCGCCTGTAGGGGTGCGGCCTCGCGGCCTGATCAGACCCGTGGCGAGACCCGTGCCGGCCAGGATGATGGCGCCGCAGACCACCATCCACGGCGTGATGGCTTCGCCCAGGAAGATCGCGCCGAACACCACCGCGAATACCGGCACCACGAACGTGACGGCCAGCGCGCGCGTCGGCCCGGCCTGCTCGAGCAGGCGGAAGAACAGCAGGTAGGCCACGCCGGTGGACAGCGTGCCCGCTGCCAGCACGGCCATCCACGCGTGCACGCTGGGCCACTGGCGCGGCATGAACCACAGGGCCGGCAACAGCAGCCCCACGGTGGCACCGATCTGGCTGCCTGCGGCCGTGAGCACGGGCTGCAAACCCTTGACGTGCCGGCGTGTGTAGCTGGCCGCGATGCCATAGCACAGCGTGGCCAGCAGGCAGGCCAGCACGGCCCAGCCCGTGGCCAGGCCCGAGGCGTCCGGGCGGAAGCTGGCCTTGTTCCAGGCCAGCATCACCACGCCCGCGAAGCCCACGGCTAGCCCGAGCGTGCGCCAGCGGCCGGGGCGGTCGCCCAGCCACACCCAAGCCACCAGCGCGCCGAACAGCGGCGTGGTCGCGTTGAGGATGGCCGACAGGCCCGACGTGATCGACAGCAGCGCGAAGCTGTAGCACGCGAAAGGTATCGCCGAATTGACCATGCCCACCACCAACAGCGGACGCCAGTGCTGCCGCAATCCGCTACCCAGGCCGCGCAGCAGCAACAGCGGCAGCAGCATCAGCGCGGCCACGCCCGTGCGCAATGCCGCCGTGGGCAACGCGCCGAATTCCTGCGTGGCCACGCGCATGAACAGGAACGAGCCACCCCACGCGGCCGACAGCAGCAGGAAATCGATCACCCAGCGGTGGCGGGGCGCCGCATACGCTGGCGTCATGCAGCGTTTCCCGAGGCGGCGAGACTGTCGCCGAAGTCCAGGCCAGGAGCCAGCGGCGGCGATGCAGGCCACACGCCTTCGAGCGTCAGCAGCGCCTCCTTGCGATGCAGCCCACCCGCGTAGCCCGTGAGGCTGCCGCCATATCCGACCACCCGGTGACAGGGAACGATGATCGATACCGGGTTTCTGCCCACCGCCGCGCCCACGGCACGCACCGCCGAAGAGCGGCCGATCTGACGGGCCAGCGCCCCGTAACTCGTTGTTTTGCCCGCAGCGATGCACAGCAGCGCTCCCCACACGGCCTGCTGGAACGCCGTGCCGCCCGAGAGATCCAGCGCCAGGTCGAACACCGCGCGGCGGCCCGCGAAGTACTCGTCGAGCTGGCGCTCGGCGGCGTCGAGCACGGCATCGGCAGCAGGGGCAGACGCCCAGGCCGAGCCGTCGGGCTGGTGGCGCTGGCCGTCGAACCACACACCGGCCAGGCCTGTGGGGCTGGCCGCCAGGATCATCGGGCCCAGCGGGCTGCCGTGGCGGCGTTGCCGCAGGGCGTGGGGAAACTTCATGATGTCGTTGTCCTTTTTGTCTCGGGTGGCCGGGCCCAGGCGCGCAGCACGGCGTAGCTGCGCCATGGCTTCCAGGCCTGCGAGGCCGCCTCGGCCGTGCGCGCGGTCGGCGTGCCCAACGCTTTCTGCAACGCGATGTCGCCGGCCGGGAAGGCATCGGGCCAGCGCAGCGCGCGCATGGCGATGTACTGCGCCGTCCAGTCGCCGATGCCGGGCAGGGCCTTGAGCGCGGCGATGGCGGCCGGCACGTCGCCACCGGGCTGCAGGTTCAGCCCGCCGGCCACGGCATGGGACAGTGCCACGATGGCGGCCTGGCGCTGGCGCACGATGCCCAGGCCGCCCAGGGCGTCGCCGGCGGCATCGCCGAGATCGGCCAGCGCCTGCGGCGCGGGGAACAGGTGGGTGAGGCCGGGTTCCGGCGTGGCGATGGGCTGACCGAAGCGCGTGACGAGGCGGCTGGCCAGCGTGCGCGCGGCCGCCACCGTGATCTGCTGGCCCAGCAC
>JAGOCV010000340.1 GCA_017998575.1 Burkholderiaceae bacterium | reverse complement strand
GTGCTGCGCAAACCACTTCACTTCTGATGGTGGGCACAGTGTGGGCCGTGATTCTGCTGGGATAAGACTTCTGATCCTGCTGCGCACTGTTCGGCTTCTCCATGACTTTTCCCATGACGGTCACTGCTGGCGAAGGAACTCGCACTGGCTCACTCACGACATGCAGCAAACAGGTCCAACTCGGATTTGTACACGTTGCTTTGAACATCAAACAGGCCAAGCATGGAGTGGTAAAAATTGTCGTGGCTGTAATCTTTGTTGTCCGCGTTGTTGCGCAGACAGGAGAGATCGAGGCGGGCATTCTGTGCAAATGCTGGCGAAAACCACATCACCATGGGCACCTTCGTTTGTTGTTCGGGGGTGTTACGTCCCGCGTAGATTTCGACGCACGGTCCCGAGCTATTCGAGGATGAACTTGGGCCGGTGTCCGGCGGTGTTTAAGCAAGGACTGGCGCCGTGAGGAACGCGGGACGCCGAACACGGCCGTCGATGCCACGATGAACAACGCCGCCAGGCGTGAGCCGGCGGCGTTGGCGGTGAGCGAGCGCGTCAGAACGGCGGATCGTGGGACGGCGAGTCGAGGTCTGGCCCGATCAGGTTGTGCCGGTCGCGGTCGTCGAAGTGACGGCGGATCTGCTGGCCGTAGCGCGACTCGATGAGCAGGAACAGGTGCTCGACGAACAGGTACAACTCAACGGCGGCTTCGTCGCTGAGCCGGGGCAGCGGCACGCTGCCCTGCGGTTTGGAGCGTGGGGGGCGCTTCATTGCAACTCCGCGATGGCCTGCTGCAGCAACTCGTCGGGCAGATGGTTCAAGCCCTTGGGCACGGCCAGCCGCATGGCAGTGCACAGGATGCGACTGGCCTGTCGGGGCAGCCCCTTGGAGGCCTGGCGCAGGATCTCCAGCCCCGATTCGGCCAGCAGGGTGTGCGAGCAGCCGGCGCTCTTGAGGCCGTGGGCGACGAGCTGCGCGAAGCGCTCGCGCTCGGCGATGGGCCGCAGGGCCACGCGAGCCTGGATACGGCTGGCCAGCGCCGCGTAGGGCGCGCGCTCCAAGGTGGCCGCCAGGCCGGGGTGTCCCACGAGCCACACGCTGATCAGGTCACGCGAGTCGAAGGCGAAGTTCAAGAAGGCGGGGAAGTCGCGGAAGAAGTCCGCGGGCAGGTTCTGCGCCTCGTCGACGATCCAGATGGGCATCATCTGCTTGCCATCGGCCAGCTCGTGCACGCGCTGCTTGATGTCGCGCCACAGCTGGGCGCGCCGGTAGCTGGGCTCCAGGCCCAGGGCGCGCGCCAGGCCGCGGTAGATATCCACGCGCCCGAAGTCGGTCTCGGCCAGGTACAGCACCAGGTAACGGTGCGGGTTGAGGGCGCGCGTGAGCTTGCGCAGCGCCGCGGTCTTGCCCACGCCGGGCTCGCCGGTGAGCAGCCCCACGCCCGGGGACTTCAAGAGCCAGTCGAAGCGCTGGGCCAAGGCGGCGAGCGCACCGTCGTCCCACGGCTCGGCGAGTTCCTTGCCCAGCGGCGCGTGCGTGAGGCCGAAGTGTTGCAGGTACATGTTCAGCGCTCCTCGTTCGGGTTCGATGGCTTTGCGCCGTGGTACTGCTGGTGGGCGATCTCCACCAAGTTCGGCCCGCCGTGGTGGTGGGCATGAGGCGCGGGCGTTGGCTCGGCGCAGTCGACGGCAGCGGCCTTGCGCCGTTTGCGATGGGCGTTGCCGAGCGTGTCCAGCGGCGTGGCCTCGCCGAGCGATCGCCCGTCGTCATCCTCCACGCCCACGACACGCTCGGCGTGTGGGTCGACCACCAACTGCACGGTCTTGCCAGAGAGCTCGTAGCGCACCTCGAAGCGCTGCCCCTGGTAGGACACCGTTCCGTCCTTGCGAACAAAGCGCTGGATGCGATGGTGGAACAGCGCGTCCAGCTGCGCGGCCTTGGGGCCCAGGCTGCGGATGCGCGCGAGGTCGCGCTGGTAGCGCGCCAGCGGCGTCAGCCCGCCCAGGCCGGCGTGCTCGCTGCGGTGGTACACCTGCTCCAGCCACGCCCACAGCCGTGCGTTCAGATCGTCCAGGCCGCCGATGTGTCGCTCGTCCAGTTCGCTCAGGAACGCCGCCCGTAGGGTCCGATGCCAGCGTTCGAGCTTGCCCTTGCCCTCGGGCGCATAGGGCCGGCAGAACACCAGCTGTATGCCCAGGCGCGCGCAGATGCCTTGCAAGGTTGCCGCGCGGTAGGCCGCGCCGTTGTCGACGACGAGCTTGATGGGCACACCCCGACGCAGCAATGCCTGCTTGAGCACCCCCTCGATGTCCAGCGCCGTCTCGCCCAGGCAGAAGGCGCTGTGCGCGACCAGCCGCGAGGCGTCATCGAACAACGACACCAGGTAGGTCTTGCGCAGCTGCCCCTTGTGCGGCACACGCGGGCCGTGCATCACGTCGCCATACCAGATGGTGCCGGCGAACTCCGCGCCGAAGCTGCGGCGCTCCTCGACCTCGTGGGCCGGACTCTTCGACAGCCCGCACTGCTTGAGCAGCCGATGCACCGTCGAGCGCGACAGCGCCTGGGCGGGCGCCGTACCGGTGGCCTCGAGCAAGTGCACGATCTGGCGCACCGAGCGGCGCGGGTTGGCTTGCTTGGCCGCCAGGATCGCCTCTTGCAGCGCAGGCGACAGCTTGGATGCACCGCGATCGGCCCGGGGCTTGGGGCTCAGGCCGTCCAGCCCTTGGCGGCGATAGGCGTAGAACCAGGCTTGGATGGTCTTCTCGCCCAGATGGCGGCGCCGCGTGCCGGGGATGGCGTACTCGCGGGTGCTGAGCTCGCGAAGCAACTGCTGCAGCTCGCCTCGCACCAGCCGCTCGCGGCTGATCAACGGGCCCAGCACCGACAGCCGGAACAGCACCTTGGGATCGACTTCCTTCATCGTCATGCACTCCAGGGGTTGGGGAGTGCCGATGACAACCGCAGCCGAGCCTGCCCGCCAGAGGGCACAGTGTGTGGGGTGCACCGTGGGGGTGGCGGCGCGGCGTGCCGCGCCGCTCCAGGGTCAGCGCATCACGGGACGACCCGCTCGCGATCGAGCCAATGCATGGCCTGTTGCAGCGTCAGCTCGGCGATGACGTTGCGCCAGAACGCGTTGAAGTCGGCCACGCGGCCGAGCTCCGGCCAGCGGCTGCGCAACAAGAAGGCGAACGACTCGCCTCGCTCGTGCAACCAGTCCCGCCACCGCCGCGCGGTGCGTCGATCCACCCCGGCGCGCCTGGCGCAGCCGTGAAGGGACTCCCCAAGCAGCAGCAGCATCAGCACCGCCTGCTGCACCGCCCAGTCGTACCAGCGCCTGGGCGCGATGCACGCCGGCAGCCGCGAGCAGGTTGCGACGCAGGCCTGGCACAGGAAGCGCAACACCGGCACCGGATTGAGCGCACCGCCAGCGCTGCGATCGGCCTTGCGGAAATAGCAGCCGTGTCGCCACACGCGGGCGTAACCGCAATGAGGACACCTTGCCGGACGGTACTGTTCCGGATCCGTCGCGATGCCGACGAGGTGCTGGGCGAGGCTGACGATGCTCTCTACAATCCGGTGCATAGGCTGGTCTTGGTTGTGTTGTGGTGGCGTCGTAACCCCACGATAACAACGAAGTACCGGCCTATACCTTTTGCATGTCGTCCCGCGATGACATCGGCTGCGCTCTCACGAACACTCGAAAAGAACCTGGGACATCAGCCCGCCCTGCACCTCAGCCAGCGACGGTCATAACACAGGCGATCTCTGTGTAGACAGAAACCGCACCCCTGATTCTCGACAAGTGCTTGAATCAGAAAGGAAACTTGCTCTGTCGGGTGCGGAACTTCAGCTTAGGGATTGCAGCGGAACCAGTCCAAGTTTTTGTCCTCCCCCTCTCGCGATAGCCGGGCCGCGCGACGTGCGGGCC
>JAGOCV010000339.1 GCA_017998575.1 Burkholderiaceae bacterium | reverse complement strand
TCGGGAGACAGATCCCCTTCCTGTTCCAGCACGTCCAGTCCTGCTGCGGCGACGGTACCTGCCTCCAGTGCGTGCAGCAGGGCGGCGTCGTCGATGAGCGCACCCCGTGCCGTGTTGATCAGTACCATGCCCGGTTTCATGCGCGCGAAGGCCTGGCCATCGAGAAGGTGGTGCGTGGCCTGCGTGGCCGGAACATGAAGGCTCAGAACATCGCTGCTTTGCAGGATCTGCTCCCACGTCACCACGCGGACGCCGGCGATGGGTGCTGCCGTGATGTCGAGCGATGGGGCGAGGGCCGGGTCGTACGCGAGAACTTCCATGCCGAAGCCCAGGGCGATACGGGCCACGTGGCGCCCGATCCGGCCCAGCCCGACGATGCCCAGCGTCTTGCCTTCCAGCTCGAAGCCGGTGAGGCCGCGGTAAGCGAAAGAACCTTGGCGCGCCCGCTCGTGGGCTTGTGTCAGATGGCGAGCCACGCCCAGCAGCAGCGCGAAGGCATGTTCGGCGACGCTGGCAGACCCATAGTCCGGCACGTGGCACACGGCAATGCCGCGTCGGCGGCAAGCCTGCAGGTCGATGTGATCGAAGCCCGCGGAGCGCGTTGCCACGAGCCGCACGCGCGGCAGCAACCGGAGCACCGATTCGTCAACGCGCGTGCGCACGAAGACGCACAGCACCTCGGTGTCTTCATCGCCGACATCGGATACCACCAGGCGTTCGTTCTGGACGAAGTGCGCGTGCCAGTGGGTCGGAAGCCGTTGCTGCAGCGCGGCCTGGTCCGCCGGTGCGATGTCGGAGAACAGAACGGACAGACGGTTTTGTGCGGTCATGAGCCCTCCTCGATTACCCGGTGCAGGGACAGGATGCAGAACGCGGCGATGAAGTGCCCGGTCTTGGTGCCTTGCGCGAGTTCCGCTTGCGCGAACACCGTCGGCAGCCGGCCGGCGACCGCATCGCGCATGGTCTCGAATCCGTCGAGCAACTGAACCGTGAAGAACGCCGCGCAGCGCATCGGGCCCTGCGTGCGGCCGCAGTCCGCGTAGGCCAGTGCGGGCTTGAATCTGGCCGGAGGATTCGTCATGGCACGGCCAGCCTCGCTCGGGGCTCACGGAACTGCCACAGCACGATGAAGCTGAGCACAGCGGCAAAGAAGCACCACACCGAGATGAACCAGGTTGCATAGAACATGTAGGCGGCGATTGCGGAGACAAAGGCGGCCACCCCAAAAGCCGCCACGCGCCGGTGGCTAGAAACCATCAGGCTTGCGCAGGTGCCGATCAGATACAGGGCCATCGTGGTCATCACGTAGAAGTGCGGAGAGTCGTAGAGGATGTGCTGGCCGACCACGCGGGCCGTGATGGGCAGCTTCACCAGCATCGCCAGCAGGTACAGACCGACGAGCGCGCCCGCGACTGCAATGGCCACCAGAACCCGACGGCGCCAACGGACGCTCTCCAGCGCCAGCGCAGCCAGCGGGACGTAGATCGGCCACAGGACGTGCGAGAAGAACGAGTAGAGATGCGTCAGCGCCACGTTCAGCAAGGGCGCGCGGTCGGGGAACGTCAGCCACAGCATGCCTTCGAGCAGTTGCTGGACCCCGAACAGCAGCGGGATGGCGGCATACGGCAGTTCGCGCCGTGAGCGGGCCCGGCGCATGGTGACGGTCCCCAGGCCCAGCAGAACCGCTGCGGCCGTGAAACTGGCGGGTGCGGAAAAGCACATGGGCAGTCATCTCCCCTCGATCGTGAGCGTCATGACGAGCGTGGCGCACCGGCTCATGGCGCGCCGGCTTCCATCAGTTCCTGCACCGCTGTCGCCAGCGGTGCCACCACGCTGATGCCGTTGGAGACATGCGGCACGGTGTCGCAGGTCACCACCCGCTGGGGCCCTGCCGCAAGAAGTGCGTGGTACGCGTCGGCGGCGAACAGGGCGTGCACCCCGATGCACACCGGTGGCGGCAATCCCACGCTGCGCACACTGGCGATTGCCTGGATCATCGTGCGCGCGCTGGACACGATGTCATCGATGAGCACGGGCTGGCGGTCTGCCAGGGCCGCGGTGTCGGGAAGGCTGACCTCCACGTCCTTGTCGCCCCGGCGGATCTTCTGCAACACCGTGAACGGCGCGCCAGCCAAGCGCGCGACTTCCTGGACCCATTGCTCGCTTTCCGCATCGGGTCCGATCAACACGGGACGGTCCACATGGGCTGCGACCCAGGCCGCGATGGCGGGCGCGGACTGGACCACACGGGTCGGCACCCGGTAGACCTCGCCGAGCGAGCGGTAGCGGTGCAGATGGGGATCGACGGTGACGATACCGTCGAACACCGTCGACACCAGCGCAGCAAACGTGCGGGACGTGATGGCTTCGCCCGTGTTGAAGCGCCGGTCCTGACGCAGGTACGCCAGGTACGGGGCAGCCAGCAACACGCGGGTGGCGCCGAGGTCGCGCGCTGCGTCCGCGGCGAACAACAAGGGCAGCGCCTTGGCGTCCGGCTGTGCCAGGCTGGCCACGATCACGACGGTGCGGCCGGTGACGTCGGCGTCCAGCCGCACCAGCGACTCGCCGTCCGGGAACCGGTGCAGTTGCAGGGCAGCCCGCTGCGCGCCCAACGCCCGGATCAGTCCATCGGCGAAGTCTTCGTCGCCCGGCAGGTGAAAAACGAGAGGTTTCATAGGTTCTCCGAAATCTGGAAGATCGGTGGGCGCGAGCGGACGAACTGCAGCGCATAGGCCAGCTCGCCCGGCGCCTGGGCGTGCAGCGTGAAGAGCGGCTGTCCCGCTTCGACCTGGTCGCCCAGGCGCGCATGCACGTCGATGCCGGCGGCAGCGGCGGTCGGTGCTCCGGCGAGCTTGGCCGCCCGCGCGAGCAGCCGGTTGTCGATTCGGGAGACCCGTCCCGTGGACGGCGATGCGACGGTGTGCCGATGCGTTGCCACCGGGATGCTGCGCAGGCCGCCCTGCTCAGCGCAGATCGCCTGGAACGTGGCCCAGGCGCGGCCGTCGGCCAGCACCTGCGCGGCGAGCGTCAGGCCGCCGCCGGCGGGCGCTGCACCGCCCATTTCGAGGATGTCCGCCGCCAGCCGCAACGCTCGCTCCCGCAGGTCGGCCGGGGCCTCGGGCGTCCCTTGTAGGACGGCCAGCACGTCGCGGGCCTCCAGTGCCGGGCCGATCCCGCGGCCGACCGGCTGCTCACCATCGGTGACGCGCAAGGCCACGTGCAGGCCGATGGCGCTGCCCACCTCCTGCAGGCGCCGACCGAGCGCCGCCGCGGCCTGCGCGCTGCGCACTTTGGCGGTGGCACCCACGGGCAGGTCGATCAGCACATGGGTCGAGCCCGCAGCGGCCTTCTTGGACAGGACCGAGGCGACGAGCTGGCCCTCGCTGTCCAGGTCCAGCGGCCGCTCGACGCGGATGAGGATGTCGTCGGCGGGGCTGAGCCGTACCGAGCCGCCCCAGACGATGCAGCCGCCCGTGCGTTCGACCACGCGCCGCATGCTCCGCACATCCAGGTTCACCGGCGCCAGCACCTCCATTGTGTCGGCCGTCCCGGCCGGCGAGGTGATGGCGCGCGAGGAGGTCTTGGGCATCGTGAGGCCGCAGGCGGCCACGATGGGCACCACGAGCAGGGTCGTGCGGTTGCCGGGCAGGCCGCCGACGCAATGCTTGTCCACCACCAGCGGGCGCCCCCAATCGATGCGGTCACCGACGCCAATCATGGCTTTCGTGAGCGAGACGGTCTCCGCGAGGTCCAGGCGATCGCCGGCGCAGGCGGTGATGAAGGTGGCCAGATGCAGGTCAGAGTAATGGCCCGCCGCGACGTCGGAGATGATGGCGCTGAACTCGGCATCGCCCAGGGCATTGCCGTAGACCTTGGCCCGGACATGGCTGAGCGAATCCAGCGGCGGTGCATGGGTCACCGTGACC
>JAGOCV010000059.1 GCA_017998575.1 Burkholderiaceae bacterium | reverse complement strand
CATGCGTCCGCCCACGCCGACGCGGGTGTGGTGGTAGCGGCCGGACTGGCCGTGCACGCGGATTTCGCGCATGGCCTGCGCCAGCTTGTCGTCACTGGTGAAGATGGCTCCGCCGTCGCCGTAGCAGCCCAGCGGCTTGCTCGGGAAGAAGCTGGTGCATCCGATGGTGGAGACGTTGCAGCTCTTGCGGCCGCGATAGCTCGCGCCAAAACTCTGCGCTGCGTCTTCGATGACCGCGATGCCGCCATGGCGTGCGGCGACATCGTTGATGGCGTCCATGTCGCACACCTGGCCGTACAGGCTCACCGGCATGATGGCCTTGGTGCGCGGGGTGATGGCGGCTTCGATGAGGCCGGCGTCGATCAGGCAGGTGTCGGGCTCGATGTCGACGAACACCGGGGTCGCCCCCAGCAGCACGATCATCTCGGCCGTGGCCGCGAAGGTGAACGGCGTCGTGATCACTTCGTCACCGGGGCCGATGTCCAGCGCCATGAGCGCGATCAGCAGGGCCTCGGTGCCACTGGCCACGGTCACGCAGTGCTTTGCACCGGTGTAGGCCGCGAGCTTGCCCTCGAGCTCACCCACCTCGGGGCCCATGATGTACTGGCCGTGCTCGAGCACGCGGTCCATGCGGGCGCGGATCTGGGGCTCGAGCGCGCGGTACTGCGTCTTGAGATCGATGAAGGGAATGGTCATCCGGATACCTTGCTCAATGTGTCGCCGGTCAGCTCGTACGCCGCGCCGGTGTGCGGGCAGGTGGCACGGCCTTGGCCTTCGAGCGGCAGGTCGATGCGCTCGCCCCACTCGCTCATCCACCCCACCTGCCTTGCCGGCACGCCGGCCATGAGGGCGTAGGGCTTGACGTCACGATGCACCACGGCACCCGCCGCCACGAACGCGAACGCCCCGATGGTCACGCCGCACACCACTGTGCAGTTGGCACCCAGCGTGGTGCCGCGCTTGACCAGGGTGTCACGGTACTCGCTCTTGCGCTCGATCAGGGCCCGCGGGTTGTAGACGTTGGTGAACACCATGCTCGGCCCGCAGAACACGCCCTCTTCGAGGGTGACGTTGTCGTACACCGAGACGTTGTTCTGGATCTTGCAGCGATCGCCAATCACCACGCGGTTGCCCACGAACACGTTCTGCCCCAGCGAAACGCCGGCGCCGATGCGGGCACCCGCGCACACATGCACGAAGTGCCAGACACGGCTGCCCGGTCCGATCTGCGCGCCGTCGTCGACGATGGCGCTCGCGTGAACAGTCACGTCGTGCATGCGTCAGAGCTCCAGCGGCAGCGACACCGTGCGCGCATCGCGAGCGGCCAGGTAGGTGGCCACCAGCAGTTCGAGCGACTTGAGGCCTTCGTGGCCGTCGGTTTCGGGTTCGGCCGTGCCACGCATGACATCGACCACGTTGCGGTAGTACAGCGGATGGCCGAAGCCGTAGACCGACGTGGTCTCGTAGTTGGCTTCGCTGACCTGCGCGTCGTAGTCCCGCGGCTCGTCGAACTTCCATGTCTGGATCTCGTTGACCGCCACGCCGCCGACGCGGGCCGTGCCACGCTCGCCCAGGATGGTGATGCTGCCCTCGAGGTTCTGCGGGTAGGTGAGCATGGTCACCGCCATCGAACCCAGCGCGCCACTGCGCCAGCGGATGTTGAGCACACCCGTGTCTTCGGCCTCGATGTCGCGCGTGGTGCTGGTCATGGCCTGGATGCTCTGCACGGGCCCGATCAGCCAGTCGAGCAGGTCGACGTAGTGGCTGGCCTGGTTCATGAAAGCGCCGCCGTCGAGCTCCCATGTGCCGCGCCAGCCGCCGCCCTGGTCGTAGTAAGACTGCGGCCGGGTCCAGAAGACGTTCAAGTGCACCATGTGAATGCGGCCGAAGCGCTTTTCTGTCACCGCGCGCTTGAGCAGTTGCAGCGTGGTGTTGCGGCGGTTCTGCTTGACCACGAAGAGGCGCACACCGGCCTCGTCGCAGGCGCGCACCATGCGCAGGCCGTCCTGCCAGCGCGTTGCCATGGGCTTCTCGCTGAGCACGTGCACGCCGTGGCGCGCGGCCAGCACGGCCTGGTCGGGGTGCAGGCCACTGGGGGTGCACAGCGCCACCACGTCGGGCTTCTGCGTGGACAGCAGTTCTTCGAGCCGGGCATAACCCGGCACGTTCAGACGCCCGGCATGCTCGGCCAGCACCGCCGCGTCGGTGTCGCAGAGGCCGACGAGTTCGAAATCGTCCGAGAACTGCTCGATGGCACCGAAGTGGTTGCGCGAAATGCGGCCACAGCCGACGACGGCGATGCGGATGCGACGACCCGTGACGGTAGGAAAGGCTGTATGCATGGTGAAGGTGTGGTGCTTGCTGCGCAGCGGGTCAGAGACGGAAGACGGTGAAACCGCTCGCGGCCGCCTCGTGCCGGTCGTAGAGCGACTTGAGGTCGGCCAGCACCGGCTGTGTGCCGCGGCACAGTTTCGCCAGCTGCGCGGGGTTCATGGCGCGATATTCGTTGTGGCCCACAGCCACCACGAGGCTGTCGACCGGATGATCGGCATCGACGGTGCCGAGGTCCAGCCCGTACTCATGCTTGACCTCGGCCGCATCGGCCCAGGCATCGACGACGACGACATTCACGTTCCAGGTACGCAGCTCGCGCACCAGGTCGACAACCTTGCTGTTGCGGATGTCCGGGCAGTTTTCCTTGAAGGTGACGCCCAGCACACCCACCGTGCTGCGCGCCACGTCGATGCCGTTGCCGAGCATCAGCTTGATGAGATTGCGCGCCGCGTAGCGCGCCATTTCGTCGTTGATGCGACGGCCGGCAAGGATCACCTGCGGGTGGTAGCCGACTTCTTCGGCCTTGTGCGTGAGGTAGTAGGGATCGACACCGATGCAGTGGCCACCCACCATGCCGGGGCGGAACGGCAGGAAGTTCCATTTGCTGCCCGCGGCCTCGAGGACTTCGATCGTGTCGATGCTCAGACGGTCGAAGATGAGAGACAGCTCGTTGACCAGCGCGATGTTGAGATCGCGCTGCGTGTTCTCGATCACCTTTGCCGCCTCGGCCACCTTGATGCTGGTGGCAGGGAAGGTGCCGGCCGTGATGATGCTGGCGTACAACGCATCGACGGTGCGCGCCGTCTCGGGCGTGGAGCCGCTCGTGATCTTGCGGATGGTCGTCAGCGTGTTGACCTTGTCGCCGGGATTGATGCGCTCGGGGCTGTAGCCGCAGAAGAAGTCGCGGTTGAACACCAGGCCCGAGTGCTTCTCGAGGATGGGCACGCACACTTCCTCGGTGCAACCGGGGTACACGGTCGATTCGTAGATGACGATGGCACCTGGCTTGATGACCCGGCCGACAGTCTCGCTCGCCTTAATCAGCGGCGTCAGATCTGGGCGATTCGCCTGGTCGATCGGCGTGGGCACCGTGACGATGAAGATGCCGCACTCGGACAGCTGCGCCACGTCGGTGCTGAAGGCCAACCGCGCCGCCTCGGCCAACTGTTCGGCAGACACCTCCAGCGTGCTGTCGCGGCCGGCGCGCAATTCATCGACGCGCCCCTGGTTGATGTCGAATCCCAGCACGGGCCTGACTTTGCCGAACTCGGCGGCCAGCGGCAGGCCCACGTAGCCCAGGCCGATCACCGCGATCTTGTGATTGTTCTTGTTACCCACGAAAGCTCCCCATCCGCAAGCCATAAAGAAGGTTCTTCAAATCCGTCGCGTGAAACCACTGCCTGATGAGCCACGACCCATGCACGCCCTGCAGTGACGGCAGGAAAGCTGATGAAGGGGCATGGGAGCTGTTCTGGCACGCTACCGCCCTGCCGTATCACGATCAGCAAGCGCGGAAGGAGAGGTTTCGCGAGTTTGTCCTGGACAGCCGCAGGGGCGGACACCCCTGGGCCGGACGCGGCGATTGTGCCACACGCCCTGCTCGCCCCCGCTTTACCCAATGTTGCGCAGAGCCGAAACAGGCACGGCCAGTTGCACCGGCCGACTCAGAATTTCGATCAGGACCATGGCCCGGCGCTCACCATCGGTCATCTGATAGACCGCCTCGAGTCCGCTGAACGGGCCCTGCACGATGCGGATGCGCTTGCCGGCGCCGAACAGCGGCACCGGGGCGTTGCGGCGGGCGGGCTCGAACGCCCGCAACTGCTCCACCAGGGTGGGATCGACAATGGCCGGGCGCGGCCCGAAACAGACGAGCCGGTTCACGCCACGGGTGGAGCGGACCGAACTCCAGCTGACCACGGGCTGCTCATCGTCGAGCTCGATGAAGAGATAGCGGGGAAACAGCGGCTCAAGGCCCTGCGCAAGCGCGCCACCGGAGAGCTTTTCAGTCGCGCGCAAAGGCAGGTAGCAAGGCACGCCCTGTTGCTCGAAGTTTTGCAGCGCAACGCGCTCCTGCCTCGGTTTGGTATGGATGAGATGCCAGTGCAACGCCATCAGCCCCCCTGTCTTCGAATGGAAATTCGAACGCGCCATTCTAAGGCCGCTCGACCGGATGATCCTTCGCCAGTAATTCGTTCGCCTCGGCGTAGAGCCGATTCAAAAGACTGCGTTTGTCGATGAGAGGCCGGGCTGCGACGGCCACTTCGTAGCGCGACAAGGACCGCACGGACCGCGCAAAATCCAGGATCGGCATGAAGTCGGCATTGCCCACTCTGAAATAGGGAAAGTCTGCACCCAATCCGGAGTCCAGATGTCCGGCGTAAACTGGCAACCCATCGCGCAGATAGTCGCGCACTTTCAGCGTACACGCCTGGGTCATCCCTTTCACATCCAGCGCGAAAGAAGACAGTCCGATCCAGCTTCTCCGCACCAATGGCTGCATTGCCTCGGCATCGAGCATCCCGTGCAAGCGGATACGCCGGTCCTCCCGTGCACGTCGGGCCAGCGCCTCAGGCAACTGTCCTACGAGATGCAGAACGAACTGGCAGTCGGCATCCGGCAATCGGTCCAGCAGGCGATCGAGTCCATGCCAATCGTAAAAATAGCCCGCGACGAAGAGAAGCTCCGGAACGTCTTCCGAACGCTCATCCTGCAACAGACCGGGGCCGTCCGCCGGATACAGGATTCCATTGGGATAGACGAACGCTGGCTTCTCCGCCATACCGATACGCAAGCGCTGATGATCGATGATCTCCTGCGTCACTCCAATGATGGCCATCGAGCGGCGCACAACACTGCGTCCAACGGTACGCTCGAGCCGCCTTAGGATGGCCATGGACCAGCCGCGATGCTGCTCGAGTTCGGGTTCTTCCAGAGTGTGGTGCACCGTCAGGTAAGGTCCCCAGAAGTAGCTGAAGAAAAACACGAAGACGTCGCCCACGGAGTGGCGCAATACGACAACCTCGCCTCGCGCGTGCCGCTGCAGGAGCAGCCTGCAAAAAGTTAGGCGCAAGCTGGCATATCTGGCCAGGCGGGCGACAACTCCGCCCCGACTGTAGCCATGCGGTGTAGTAAGGACCACTTCCCACGGGAGACCAAGCTCGGTGGCAGCGACCTGCTCTTGCTGCATCTGCTTGCGCACGCCGGGCGACGGGCTCATCGATACGGCGGCGTGCACAAAGCGCGCTGCTGCCTCGCTGGGCACTCGGGTTGGTTGTTTCATGAGCAGTGCCAAGTGCGTTCGTCGCAAGAACTGTCGTGAATCAATGTGCCACCCCATCGCGGCGCAGAACCCGCCAGAACGTCAACCAAAGAATTCGCAGGTCGAACGTCATCGAGCGGCGCTGCAGATAGACCGCATCCAATGCCACTTTGTCGGCGAGAGGGAGCTCGTCCCGCCCGTTGATCTGCGCCCAGCCGGTCAATCCCGGCACCAGCCGATGGACCCCGGCGGCGGTCCGGGCATCGATCAAGTCCTGCTGGTTGAACAGTGCCGGGCGCGGGCCGACGAAGCTCATGTCCCCCACCAGGATGCTCCAGACTTGCGGCAGCTCATCGAGACTGCTCTTGCGCAGGAAGCTGCCGATCGGCGTCAGCCATCGAGCCGCGTCCTGCAACAGATGCGTGGCCACGGCGGGCGTGTCGGTGCGCATGCTGCGGAACTTGGGCATGCGGAAGATGCTGTTGTCGCGTCCGACGCGATCAGACCAGTACAACGCCGGACCCGGCGACGTCAACCGTACTGCCATCGCAATCAGGAGCAGTGGCAGCGCCAGCACAAGCGCCAGGAAAAGAGAGAGAAGCAGATCGAACACGCGCTTCACGACGCACTCTCCTTGTCGATGGATACGGAATGGCCGGGCACCATGGTCTGCAGTTGTTGCATCATCGTCACGCTCGGCTGCCACTGCAGCAGTGCGGCTGAGTTGCCGATGTCGACGCGAAGGCTCTGGCAAAGGCGTTGTGCAGCAGCCGCACGCCCCAGAATGGATGCAGCGACGGCAAGCAACCCGGGTGGAACGGCCATTAGTCGGGGGCGGCGCCCGACGGCCTTGCCGATGCGACGGATCAACTCCGGAGTCGACACATCGTCCCCATCGGCAGCCAGAAAAACCTGGCCCGCTGCGGCCGGATGCTGAACACAGACAGTTAGCAGGTCCGCCAGATTTTCCAGCGCCACCAGGCTGCGTGCATTGGTGATCGCGCCCAGCGGCAACACCCACCCACGCGCGACGGCTTTCATCAACGCGGAGAAATTGCCTTTTGCGCCCGGTCCGTAGACCAGCACAGGGCGAACGATGACGAGCTCCAGGCCGCTGCCTGCGGCGATAGCGCGCAGGGCCTGCTCGGCCTCGTTCTTGCTGATGCCATAAGGGTCGGCAGGCGCCGGGACATCGTCGGCCCGGAACGGTCGGTCGATGGGTGTCGACTCGCCATTCACCTTGATCGAACTCACAAAAACAAAACGCCTCACGCCTTGCGCCAAAGCCTGGAGGGCGAGCACCCTTGTCCCTTCGACGTTCACACGGCGGAACTCGGCAATGGGATCTGCAGACCTGTCGTGCATGACGTGCACGCGCGCGGCGCAATGGACAACGACGTCGACCCCCTCGAGCAAGGCGCGCCAGTCTGCGCTGCCGTCGAGTTCCGGGCTTGTCACGGCAGTCACGTTCATCGGCATCGACGTGGCGCTACGGGACGCGCCCAGGACATCCACCGCAGGTTGAAGCGCCAACCTCCTGGAAACCGCCGCTCCCACCAATCCGCTGGCGCCAGTCACAAGAACCTTCATGGCTACGCCCCGGGATCCACGCCGTACTCGGCAATGACGAGGCGATTGACGATTTCTGCATCAAACTCCATTGCCACGCGTCGACGCGCCGCCTCACCCAACGCCCTGCGCTGCTCGTCGTCGGTCAGCAGTTGCAGCAGGGCGTGTTCCAGCGCCTGCATATTCTTGGCGGGAACGAGCACGCCGGTGCGCCCATCCACCACGGAATCGTTCAGTCCCACGATGTCGGTTCCGATGGTCGGCACACCCATTGCGGCAGCCTCGATAACCACAATGGGGAAGCCTTCGCGGTAGCTAGGCAGGCAGAGTAGTTCCGAAGCCGCCAGATAGCGCTCTGGTTCGGCTCGATACCCGAGGCGACGCACGTTGCTGGCCGCTGAAGCCAGTGCATGATCAACCTCGTCGTCGCCCTCGCTCTCGACAGGACCAATCAGCAGAAATACAGCCGGCGAACCGCGTTTCTGTAGAGCCCTTGCGGCAGCCAATAATTCGAGAACACCTTTATCGCGCGTCAAACGCCCGATGAAGGTGACGATCTTGACGCCTGCAGACAGACCCAGTTCAGCACACACGGCCGCCTTCTGACCACTCCAGCGCGCTCGATCAAACCGCTGCAGATCCACACCGGCAATGGAGCCCGATCCCAGCGTATGGATGCACCCCGCCCGCACGACCTTCTGCGCGACGAGGAAGTCACGCTGCGATGCGCTATCGGCGTAACACCTCGTCGTCATGCGTGCCGTGATCCAATCCGCCGATTTGGCGAGCAAACGGACCAGGCCAGTCCGCTCGACCCACGGCTGCCCCGTGAAGGTGTGTAGCCTGACCGGCACGCGCGCAAGCCACCCTGCCACGGCACCAAGTAACCCGGCCTTCGGGGTCGCCGAGTGAACGGCATCGAAGCGCTCACGATGGAAAAAAGCCGTGATCCGGAACAATGCTGCCGCGTCGCGAACCGGCGAGATCTTGCGAGGGATTTCGATCACGTGGACCCGCACTCCTTCGAGCCGACGCAATGCAGCCACCTCCGGTCCATCGCTACAAACAAGAGTGACGTCGTGACCGGCTCGTACCGTGGCACGAATCTGCTCGCGCAAGTGGTTCTGCAGGAAAAACGGAACAGTGACGACTCGGCAGACTTTCATTCGGGCGGGAGGCAGACGGAAGACGCAAGAAGAATCAGCGCGGCATGGATACAGGAAAGCCGTCGCGCACATGATCCACGACACTTTTGGGCGCGAAATCAAGCATCTCGTGCAGCCGAGTGGTATCGGCGCGCGAATACTCCGCCTCCCGGCTCGTCTGGGCATCCCGCACGATGCGCAACTGCGGATAGCGAGCAACGGCAAGATCGACAAGATCGACGATTCGCGTAGCGACGCCTGTGCCGAGGTTGAGCCGGTTGTAGCGAACAGGTAGCTGGATCAGCTTGGCAACCATATCTGCAACGTCGTCGACATGGATGAAATCGCGTTGCGCGACGCCGCCATTCCTGAGCACGAACTCATGCCCCGCCCGGACGGCTCGCTCCAGCCGTGACACGATGGAGAAGCGGTCGACCCCGCCGTACATATTGAAGATTCGGAGAATCTGGTAAGCGATGCCATGCGCCTGGCAGAAATCGGCCACCAATCGCTCGTTGAGAAGCTTACCGATTCCGTTGACGCTGATCGGATGGCAGATGCTGTCTTCAGCAGTGGACATGGCTTCCCCGTAAACAGCACAGCTGCTGAGGAAAACGAAACGCCGAACGCCTTGCTTCGCTGCCTTCTCGAGCAGCCGGGCGGTTGACATGACGTTCGATTCCACCCACCCCACTGGCCGGCTCAGCCCGTCTGCACTGAGGTCGCTGGCGGCGTGGACCACGATTGGCGCGTCGCCGAAGAGCTCGTCGAGTGAACGCCAGTCGTGACGCCCGAGGCTGCGGACATCCATTCCTGCACGCACCCGGAACGTTTGGCCGAAGTTCCCGTCTGAACCTGTCAGAAGTATGTTCATGATGCGTTACGAGCCCGTTGCGGGCGAGGCATGCCGGCTCGATGCCACTCGCAGGCCCGAAGCCAGTCTTCGCCCTTGGCGTCCTTGCCCGACACGGTCGGCGCGCCTTCGAGCGGCCATTCGATCCCCAGCACTGCGTCGTTCCAGATGATGCAGTGCTCGTCCTCGGGCGCATAGTAGTGGCCACTCGCCTTATAGAGGAAATCGGCCGTTTCGCTGAGCACGACAAAACCGTGCGCGAAGCCGGGTGGCACCCACAGTTGCCGTTGGTTCTCACCGGACAGCTCCACGCCCACCCAGCGCCCATGGGTTGGCGAATCCACTCGCAGGTCGACGGCGACATCGAAAACTGCGCCCTGCACGACACGCACCAGCTTGCCCTGCGGCTGTCGCCACTGGTAGTGCAGGCCGCGCAGCACACCGCGCGCAGACCGCGAGTGGTTGTCCTGCACGAATTGCACGTTCAGCCCGGTAGCGTGGCGGAAGACGCGCTCGTTGTAGCTCTCCAGAAAAAAGCCCCGCCCATCGCCGAACACTTTGGGCTCGAGGATGAGCACCTCGGGAATAGCCGTGGCGGTCACTTTCATGCGCGGCTCCCGTCAGCCAACAGCCGCATTAGATACCGCCCATACCCACTCTTCGCCAACGGCTGCGCCAACTGCTCCAGCTGCGCATCATCGATGAACCCCGCCCGCCAAGCGATCTCTTCCGGGCAGGCGATCTTCAGCCCCTGCCGCCGCTCCAGCGTCGCGATGAACTGCCCCGCATCCAGCAGGCTGTCGTGTGTGCCCGTATCGAGCCACGCATAGCCACGCTGCAGGATCTGCACGTTGAGCTCACCGCGTTCAAGGTAGGCCTGGTTGACGGCGGTGATCTCCAGTTCGCCGCGCGCACTGGGCCGAATGGCGCGCGCGATGTCGACCACCTGCGCGTCGTAGAAATACAAGCCGGTGACGGCGTAGCTGCTGCGCGGCTTCGCCGGCTTTTCCTCGATGCTCGTGGCGCGGCCTTCGGCATCGAAGGCCACGACGCCGTAGCGCTCCGGGTCCTGCACGTGATAGGCGAACACGGTGGCGCCGTTCTGCCGTGCGTCGGCCTCGCACAGCAGGGTGGAGAAGTCGTTGCCGTAATAGATGTTGTCGCCCAGCACGAGGGCGCTGGGCGCATCGCCCACGAAGCCGGCGCCGATGATGAAAGCCTGGGCCAGGCCGTCCGGGCTCGGCTGCACGGCGTACTGCAGGTTGATGCCCCACTGCGAGCCGTCGCCCAGCAGTTGCTGGAAGCGCGGCGTGTCCTGCGGCGTGCTGATGAGCAGGATGTCGCGGATGCCTGCCAGCATGAGCGTGGTGAGCGGGTAGTACACCATCGGCTTGTCGTAGACCGGCAGCAGCTGCTTGCTGACGGCCAGCGTGGCCGGATGCAGGCGGGTGCCAGAGCCGCCCGCGAGGATGATGCCTTTTCGTTGCGTCATGAGGGGTGAGGATACGCGTTGCGCAGTGCTGCTCAGGCGCCCGCGGCCAGCTCGGCCAGCAGGCGGTCGACGCCGTCCTGCCACGGCGGCAGGCGCAGGCCGAAGGCACGCGCGAAGCGGCCGGTGTCCAGCCGCGAGTTGTTGGGGCGACACGCGGCGGTGACGTATTCCGAACTGGGCACGGCCACCACCTGCGCCGGGCCGGCCTTGAACGGCCCCAGTGCGGCCGGCGCATGCTGCAGCACATGGCAGGCGTAGTCGTGCCAGCTGATGTGGCCGCCCGCGGCCAGGTGATAGAGGCCGCCCAGCTCGGGGGCCTCGGCCAGGCGGGCCAGCGCATGGGCGGTCACGTCGGCGATCAGTTCGGCGCCAGTGGGTGCGCCGATCTGGTCGCTGATCACGCGCAGTTCGTCGCGCTCGCGTGCCAGCCGCAGCATGGTCTTGATGAAATTGCCGCCGCGCATGCCGTACACCCAGCTGGTGCGCAGGATCAGGTGGCGGCTGCAGTGTTGGCGGATCAACTCCTCGCCTTCGAGCTTGGTGCGGCCGTACACATTGAGCGGCGCCGGCTCGTCGTCTTCCGTCCATGGCGTGGTGCCGCCGCCGTCGAACACGTAGTCAGTGGAGTAGTGCACCAGCCATGCGCCCAGTCGCTCCGCCTCGCGCGCCAGCAGGCCGGGCGCGATGGCGTTGAGGGCGTGAGCCTGGCCCGGTTCGGATTCGGCACGGTCCACCGCCGTGTAGGCCGCGGCATTGACGATCACCTGCGGTGCGATGTCGCGCACGGCAGACGTCACCGATTCGAGGTGATGGAAGTCGCCCGCGTGGCCCGGGCTGGCGGTGGACAGCGCCACGACTTCGCCCAGCGGCGCGAGGCTGCGTCTCAGTTCCCAGCCAACCTGGCCGGTGGCCCCGAAGAGCAGGATCTTCATGCCCATCGACGCCCTAGCCTGCTGCCGCGCCGGCGTACTGGCGCGCCACCCAGTCCCGGTAGGCACCGCTCTGCACGCGCGCGACCCAGTCGGCGTGGTCCAGGTACCAGCGCACCGTCTTGCGGATGCCGGTGTCGAAGGTCTCGGCCGGCGTCCAGCCCAGTTCGTCGCGCAGCCGCGTGGCGTCGATGGCATAGCGGCGGTCATGGCCGGGCCGGTCGGTCACGAAGGCGATCTGCGCGGCATACGGCTGGCCGTCGTCACGCGGGCGCCATTCGTCGAGCAGGCTGCACACGGTGTGCACGATCTCGAGGTTGGTCTTCTCGTTCCAGCCGCCCACGTTGTACGTTTCGCCGATGCGGCCCGCCTCCAGCACACGCCGGATGGCGCTGCAGTGGTCGCCCACGTAGAGCCAGTCGCGCACCTGCCGGCCGTCGCCATACACGGGCAGTGGCTTGCCGGACAGCGCGTTGACGATCATGAGCGGGATCAGCTTCTCGGGAAAGTGATACGGCCCGTAGTTGTTGGAGCAGTTGGTGGTCAGTACCGGCAGCCCGTGCGTGTGGTGCCATGCGCGCACCAGGTGGTCGCTGGCGGCCTTGCTGGCCGAATAGGGGCTGTTGGGTTCGTAGCGGTGCTGCTCGGTGAAGGCGGGCGCCTCGGGCGCGAGCGAGCCGTAGACCTCGTCAGTCGAGACGTGCAGGAAGCGGAAGGCAGCGCGCTCGCCGGCCGGCAGCCCGGCGTGATAGGCCCGCACCGCCTCCAGCAGGCGGAAGGTGCCGACGATGTTGGTCTGGATGAAATCCTCGGCGCCGTGGATGGAGCGGTCCACGTGCGACTCGGCCGCGAAGTTGACGACGGCGCGCGGGCGGTGCTCGGCCAGCAGTCGGGCCACCAACGCGCTGTCGCCGATGTCGCCCTGGACGAAGGTGTGGCGCGCGTCGCCCTGCAGGCCAGCCAGGTTCTCGAGATTGCCGGCATAGGTGAGCTTGTCCAGCGTGACCACCGGCTCGGCGCCAGGCTGCGCCAGCCAGTCGATGACGAAATTCGCGCCGATGAAGCCGGCCCCTCCGCTCACCAGGATCATTCCTGTTTTCCTTTTGCCAATCATCCCCCCTTGGCGGGGCCGCAGGATTATCTCACCGGGCCCTTCTGCCGCCGCTGCCGGTCCAGCGCCAGATACTTACGAATTGCGACAGACCTAGCGCCATCCCTAATGGCCGCTCACCGGGCCTGACGGTAGATTGACTTGCACAAAAACCCGACCGGACAGCTCGCCATGGTGAAGAAGGCGCCCCGCCGCACTGCAGCACGCATTCTCGAAGTGGCCCGCGAGCTGTTCAACCGCTTTGGTGAGCCCAACGTGCCGGTGGCGCAGGTGGCGGCCGAGCTCGGCATCAGCCCGGGCAACCTCCACTACCACTACAAGGCCAAGGACGAGCTGGTGAACGCCCTGTTCGACAGCCATGCCGAAACGCTGGGCGAACTGCTGGCCGAAGCGCCCGACGTGCGCCACATGGCAGCCGCCGAGTCGTTCCTGCGCGCGCTGTTCGGGCAGATCTGGTATGTGCGCTTCCTCTACCGCGACCTGGGCGACCTGCTCAGCCGCAACCGGCGCCTGGAGACCCGGCTGCAGCCGCTGTTGGCCGACGAGGCCCTGGCCCTGCGCCTGATGCTCGACCGGCTGCGACGCGAAGGTGTGCTGTCGCTGCGCGCCGAGGACATCGGCCTGGTGGCCGACAGCATGATGATGGTGCTGACCTTCTGGCCCAGCCACGAATACGTGCGTGCGCCGCGCCAGGCGCTGGAGCCCGAGGCGGCCGGGCAGGCCCTCACGCGCGGGCTGCGGCAGGTGCTTCATCTGCTGGCACCCTACCAGCGCGAGGGCGTGGCCACCGGCCCCGCAGCCGAGGTGCTGGCGCCATGAACCGCCGGCCACCGGCCCTGCCGTCCGGTGCTGCGCTGCCCGCGCACGACGCCGCTTCGGTGCGCGAGCACTGGGACCGGCTGCACGCCTGCGACGCCCTGCCCTGCCCCACCGACGACCGCCTGCTGGATGCCTGGACGCTCTACCACCAGGGCGACTTCCTGCAGGCCGCCGAAGCCGGCATCGCCATCGGCGACGCGCCCGGCCTGGCCGTGGCCAACAAGGCCATCGCCATCCATGCCACCTATCTCGAAGCGGACGAGGCAGCGCGCCTGGCCCTCTTGATGGAAGTAGCCACCCGCGCCACCGAACTCACCACCCGCGCGCCCGACGACCCCTGCGCCTGGTACTGGCAGGCCTATGCGCTGGGACGCTACAGCCAGGGCATCAGCATCGCGCGCGCGCTGGCGCAGGGCATGGCGCCCCGCGTGCGCGCCGCGCTGGAAAAGACCCTGCTGCTGCAGCCCCGCCATGCCGACGCCCATCTGGCACTGGGCATGTTCCATGCCGAGGTGATCGACAAGGTGGGGGCGCTCATCGGCGGCATGACCTACGGTGCGCGCAAGGACCAGGGCCTGCGGCTGCTGGCCGAGGGCCTGCGGCTGAACCCGCATTCCATCATCGGCCGCATCGAATACGCCAACGGCCTGGTCATGCTCGAAGGCGAAGACCGCGTGCCCGAGGCCACGCGCCTGTACGAGCAGGCCGCCACCAGCACGCCGCTGGACGCCACGGAGTGGCTGGAGATGGCCCTGGCCCGGGCAGAACTGGAAGATTGACTACACGCCGCCCGTGGCGCGCACGGTAGAACCGCCCGCATGTCCTGGCAGCAGCAGATCACCGACACGCTGGCGTCCGAGTTCTCGGACGTTCCTGATCTGGCGCAGGTCACGCGCATCGTCGTGCGGCTGGGGCTGGCGGCGCTGCTGGGCGGACTGCTGGGCTGGGAGCGCGAATACAAGGGCAAGGCCGCCGGCGTGCGCACCCACATGCTCGTCGCCATGGGCGCGGCGCTGTTCGTGCTGGTGCCGCAACAGGCCGGCATCCTCCCGGCCGACATGAGCCGCGTGATCCAGGGCGTGGTGGCCGGTATCGGCTTCTTGTGCGCCGGCACCATCCTCAAGGGCCGGGACGAAGAACACGTCCGCGGGCTGACCACGGCGGCCGGCGTCTGGCTGACCGCAGCCATCGGCATCGGCTGCGGCCTGGGGCGGGAAGTCACGGCCATCCTTTCGACCGCGCTCGCCTTGCTGGTGCTGGCGGTGGTGCCGCTGTTCATCAAGGAAGAGCGCAAGCCGGCCGACGACATCGGCACGGCCGGTGGCGGCGCGGCCAGCGACATGTCCGACCCGGAAAGCGCCGATCCTTCGGATACCGCCGCCGCGCAGCCTCGCGTCTGAGCCCGCACCGCTGCGCCGCATCAATCGCCGCGCCATCCGGCATCAATCGCCCGCGGCCGGCGCACTAGCATCGGCGGTTTACATCCCCGGGGGCCTCATGCTCAAGCTCTACATCGGCAACAAGAACTACTCGTCATGGTCCATGCGGCCCTGGGTGCTGCTGCGGCAGGCCGGGATAGCGTTCGAGGAAGTCATGGTGCGCTTCGACTCGTTCGATGCCGACTCCGCCTTCAAGCAGACACTGGGCGCCATTTCGCCCGTGGGCAAGGTGCCCGTGCTGGTGGACGGCGAGCTGGCCGTGTGGGACACGCTCGCCATCGCCGAGTACGTGGCCGAAACCCACCCGCAGGCCGGTCTGTGGCCAGACGATCGCATCGACCGTGCCCGGGCGCGCAGCCTGTGCGCCGAGATGCATTCGGGCTTCTCCGCCCTGCGCCAGCACTGCGGCATGAACATCGAGGCGCACCTGACCGATATCGGTGCCCTCGTCTGGCGCGATCACCC
>JAGOCV010000338.1 GCA_017998575.1 Burkholderiaceae bacterium | reverse complement strand
TGGTCACCGGCGCGGCGCTGATGATCTTCAGCGGCGAGTTCGACGCCACGCTGCTCTCGCAGAAGATCGTCGAAGGCGCCGACAGTTTTCCGCTGCTGGCCATCCCCTTCTTCATGCTGGCCGGCGAGCTGATGAACGCCGGCGGCATCTCGCGCCGCATCGTGGACTTCGCGCTGGCCTGGATCGGCCACATCCGCGGCGGCCTGGGCATCGTCGCCATCGCCGCGGCGGTGATCATGGCGGCCATCTCGGGCTCCGCCGCCGCCGACGCGGCCGCGCTCACCGCCATGCTGATCCCGATGATGCGCAAGGCCGGCTACGACGTGGCGCGCTCGGGCGGCCTGATCGCCGCCGGCGGCGTGATCGCGCCGGTGCTGCCGCCGTCCATCGCGCTGATCGTCTTCGGCGTGATCGCCAACGTCTCGATCGGCAAGCTCTTCATGGCCGCCATCGTGCCCGGCCTGCTGATGGGCATGGCCCTGGTCGGCACCTGGCTGTGGATCTCGCGCAAGGAGCCCGGCCGCCTGCAGCCGCGCACCCCGATGCCCGAGCGCCTGCGCATCACGGGCCGCGCCACCTGGGCGCTGATCATGCCGATCGGCATCGTGGGCGGCATGAAGCTGGGCGTGTTCACGCCCACCGAGGCGGCGGTGGTCGCGGCGGTCTATGCCTTCCTCGTCGGCATGTTCGTCTACCGCGAACTGAGCTGGCGCATGCTCTACCCGCTGCTGCTGTCCTCGGCCAAGGCCTCGGCCGCCGTGGTGTTCCTGATCGCCACCGCGCTGGTCTCGGCCTGGCTCATCACCGTCTCGGAGATCCCGCAGCAGGTCAGCGACATGCTGCAGCCGCTGATCGCCAACCCCACGCTGCTGATGTTCGCCATGATGGCGCTGGTGATCGTGGTCGGCACCGCGCTGGACTTCTCGCCCACGCTGCTGATCCTCACGCCCATCCTGATGCCGATCGTGCGCGAGGCCGGCATCGACCCGGTGTACTTCGGCGTGCTGTTCGTGATGAACAACGCCATCGGCCTGATCACCCCCCCGGTGGGCATCGTGCTCAACGTGGTGTGCAGCGGCGCGCGCCTGCAGATGGGCCAGCTCATGAAAGGCCTGTGGCCGTTCCTGATCGCCGAAGTGGCCGTGCTGTTCCTGCTGGTGCTCTTCCCCTCCCTCGTGCTGGTGCCGCTGCGCTGGCTGTTCTGAGCACGCCCCCCGCCCCTTTTTTCCCCACCCCAAAAGAGAGAGACAGACCATGACCACCCTTCTTCGCAAGACCCTGCGCCCCGGCCTGATCGCCGCCGCTGCCGCCGCCGCCGTGTTCACCACCGGCCTGGCCCAGGCCGAGTTCCAGGACCGCACGGTGCGCATCTCCATGACCGGCAGCAAGGACCACCCCGCCGGCATCGCGCTGACCAAGACCAGCGAATGCGTGGCCGCCAAGTCGGGTGGCAAGTTCAAGATGCGCCCCTTCTTCGAAGCCGTGCTCGGCCCGGAGCAGGCCAACCTCACGCAGGTGCGCAGCGGCTCGCTCGACGGCGCGGTCATCACCACCGCCGCCACCGCGCCGGCCGTGCCGCAGCTCGGCGTGTTCGACCTGCCGTTCCTGGTGAGCGACTACAAGGAGATCGACGCGCTGCTCGACGGCCCCTTCGGCGACCGCCTGGCCGGCTTCTACGGCGCCGCCGGCCTGGTGCACCTCTCGTTCTGGGAGCACGGTTTCCGCAACGTGACCAACTCGCGCCGCCCGATCAACAAGCTGGAAGACCTGCAAGGCCTCAAGCTGCGCGTGATCCAGAACAAGACCTTCATCGACACCTTCACCCAGCTCGGCGCCAACCCGGTGCCCATGCCCTTCACCGAGGTGTACTCGGCGCTGGAGACCAAGGCCATCGACGGCCAGGAAAACCCGGTGGCCTTCCTGCAGACCTCCAAGCTGTACGAAGTGCAGAAGCACGTGGCCCTGACCCGCCACGTCTACAGCCCGGTGAACTTCATCTACTCCAAGACCCAGTACGACAAGCTCGGCGCCGACGAGCAGAAGGTGCTGAAAGACTGCGCGATGGAGAACCGCCTGGTCAACCGCCAGCTCGGCCGCGAGATGGAAGACAAGTCGGCCGCCTTCCTCAAGACCCAGGGCGTGGCCATCACCGAGCCGTCCAAGGCCGAGCTCGAGCGCATGCGCGAGAAGACCAAGGTGGTCTACACCAACCAGACCGCCGTGCTCGGCCCGGAGCTCATCAACGCCCTGAACGCCGAAGTCAAGAAGATCCGCGGTCAATAAAAGAGAACCGGCCTCGCCCCACGCCATGAACGCCCCACGCGACCTCCCCAACCCCTTCACCCTGGCCGACAAGTTCACGCGCGAGGAAGGCCCGATCTACCTCAACGGCACGCAGGCCCTGCTGCGGCTGATGCTGGATCAGCGCCGCCTCGACCAGCGCAACGGACTGAACACCGCCGGCTTCGTGTGCGGGTACCCGGGCTCGCCGGTGGGCGGCGTGGACGGCGAGATGCAGCGCAACCAGAAGCTGCTCGACACGCACCACATCGTGCACCGCACCGGCCTGAACGAGGAGCTCGCGGCCACGGCCGCCTTCGGCACGCAGGCGCTGCATGAGATGCCGGGCGCGCGCTACGACGGCGTGTTCGCCATGTGGTTCGGCAAGGCGCCGGGCGTGGACCGCGCGGGCGACGCCTTCCACCACCACAACTTCCGTGGCGTGGGCCGCAATGGCGGCGTGCTGGTGGTGGCGGGGGACGACCCGCACGCGCGCTCGACCATCTTCCCGAGCGACTCGAACGCGGCCTTCTACAAGTTCTTCATGCCCATCCTCGCGCCGGGCAACGTGCAGGAGGTGATCGACTACGGCCTGCATGGCTACGCCCTTTCGCGCGCCAGCGGCCTGTGGACCGGCTTCAAGTTCGTCACCGACGTGGCCGACAGCGCGGGCGTGGCCTGGGTCGGGCACGACCGCGTGCAGCCCGTGCTGCCCGAGGTGCTGTACGACGGCCAGCCGCTCAAGCCGGTGTTCCGTCCCAACGAGGCCGGGCCGCCGCTGATCGAGGCCGAGCGCCGCATCGCCAACGGTCAGCTGGAGATCGCGCGCCGCTATGCCGCGCTCAACGGCCTCAACCGCATCGTGGTGCAGCCCAGGGCCCCGCGCATCGGCATCGTCACCTGGGGCAAGACCTATTACGACGTGCGCCAGGCGCTCAGCGACCTCGGCCTGCACAGCGACGAGGCGCTGGCCGAGGCCGGCATCGGCCTGCTCAAGATGGGCCTGATCTACCCGGTGGAGCCGGACATCGTGCGCGAGTTCGCGCGCGGCATGCCCGAGCTGCTGGTGGTGGAGGACAAGCGCCCCTTCATCGAACTGTTCCTCAAGGAGATCCTCTACGGCACGCCCGACCAGCCCCGCATCGTCGGCAAGCAGGACGAACATGGCGCATCGCTGCTGCCGCTGCAGGGCGAGCAGTCGGCCGACACGATTGCCCGTGCGCTGCTCAAGCGCCTGGGCCCGCTGGTGCAGACGCCGGTGGCGCAGTCGCGCGCCCTGCTGCTCAACCCGCCAGCCCTCAAGCGCGCGCCCATCATGCTGAGCACCGCGCGCACGCCGTACTTCTGCTCCGGCTGCCCGCACAACACCAGCCTGAAGGCGCCCGACGGCGCCATCGTGGGCGCGGGCATCGGCTGCCACATCATGGACCTGTGGATGGGCGAGGGCTTCGGCCTCGTCAAGGGCTACACGCAGATGGGCGGCGAGGGCGCGCAGTGGGTGGGCCTGGCGCCCTTCACCGACACCCCGCACTTCTTCCAGAACCTGGGCGACGGCACCTTCGCCCACTCGGGCAGCCTGGCGATCCGCTTCGCGGTGGCGGCCAAGACCAACGTCACCTACAAGCTGCTCTACAACTCCACCGTGGCCATGACCGGCGG
>JAGOCV010000058.1 GCA_017998575.1 Burkholderiaceae bacterium | reverse complement strand
GTCCACCGCTTCTGCCAGCACCTCGCCATGGCCGCCTTCGTCGAAGCGGTAGAGCAGGCAGCGGCCGAAGCCGGTGAGCGCCTTGAGTTCGGTGACCGCGAAGTTCAGGAGCTCCGCCATTTCGGTCACGCGCTGAAGCTTGGGCAGCGCGTGGCGCGCGAGCGCATAAATGGGCGCGCGGAACTGGTCGGCCGGGCCGGCGGCTTCGAATTCGAGCGTGACCTGCTGGCCCTGGGCATGCGCCGTGGCGTCGAACATGCGGCCATCGATCTGCACCTGGCCCAGCGCCTCGGGACTGTCGCCGTCCTGCAGGTGGAGGATCTTCTCCGCCACGGCATCCAGGCCGCGCTGCGCCGCCGTTGCGTCGGCCCAGTTGGCGCTGTACGCGCGCAGGCCCCCGTCACGCCCCACGATGGCGAGCAGGCCATGGGGCTGGATGGCGCCCGGCACCCGGATGGGTTCATTGGCGCAGATGGAGAGATCGGGGCTGTCGGAGTCAGGCACGGCGGCTCCGGAGGAGGGAGCGGTCGAGCATACAGGACAGGCGCAAAACCCCTGGCGCGATCAGCCTTCGGCCTTGCGGCTACCCGGCGCGGCCGCGGACGGGATGAGAAAAGCCCCTGACTCTTGCGAATCAGGGGCTTCTATTGGTGCCGGAGAGATGAATCGAACACCCGACCTTCTCATTACGAATGAGCTGCTCTACCGACTGAGCTACACCGGCTGGTAAGCCCGCGATTATAGCCAATTAATCGCGGCGCGGGGCAAGCCCCCGCAACCAGACTCAGGTGCGCGACAGCGAATACGCCATCAGCTCGGCTGCACTGCGCAGCCCGAGCTTGCGCTTGATGTTGGCGCGGTGGATATCCACCGTGCGCGAACTCAGCTCCAGTTCGTAGGCAATCTCCTTGGTGGTCTTGCCTTTGCCGAGCTTCTCCAGCACTTCGATCTCGCGCGTCGTCAGCGCGGATTCGCCAGTCCGCGTGGCGGCTCCGGCGGCACGGCGCGAGAGGCGGCTGAGCAGCCGGCTGTTCATGGCCGGGCTCACCCAGGTGCCGCCCTCCAGGATGTGATGGGCTGCGGGCAGCACGTGCGCATAGGCGGTCTCTTTCATCAGATAGCCGCGCGCGCCCAGGGAGAGCACCTGCTCGCCATAAAGCACCTCGTCGTGCATCGACACGATGAGCACGCCACGTGGCGCCTGGGCCTGCACGACGGCGCGGACGGTGTCGAGGCCTTTGGAGTCGTCCATCGACATGTCGCTGATCACCAGGTCGGGCTGCAGCTGGTGGATCTGCTCCAGGCCTGCCGTCAGGTTGGACGCGGAGCCGATCACATGCACCTGGCCGCTGGTGGCGAGCAGGGTCGCCAGGCCGAAACGCACGATGTCGTGGTCGTCCAGGATGAACACGGAGGGCAGGGCAGCAGGCTTGTCGGCACTCATGGCCTGCAGAGAATAGCGGGCGCACCGGCGGATGAATGCATTTTTGTTACCACTCGCCTAGGTACCTGTACCTAGCGGCGGCGAATCGCTTGCCAAGCAGACTGGGCTTGTCTTACAACCGGCGGGTTGTAACGGAAGGTCTCGGTTAGAGGGGAGGGGCGGAAACAGTGCGAGGACCGCGAACGCGATGAACGACACCCAGCCGCCGCTGCCAGCGAGCCGGCCTGGCCGGCGGCGGGTGCCGCCACGTCCTCTGTATCGGGACGTGCTGCGGCTGACGTGGCCACAGGTGGCCATGGTGGTCGTGCTGCTGGCGATGAGCGGTGCGTGCGTCTGGCTGCTCACTGCGGCCCGTGCCTACGTGTCGGCCGAGGCGGTTGTTTCCAAGGCGCATCGCAACGCCGTGGCGCAGCTCGCGCGCTATGCGGATTCGGGTGACTCCGTGTTCTACGCGGCCTACGAGGCCGAGATCCTGGCGCCGATGGAGGCCGCCCGCGCCCGGCGTGAGCTGGAAAAGGATCAGCCCAACTACTTCACGGCGCGCCACGCACTGCATGCCGCGCGCATTGCGCCTGAAGACATCACCGAAATCATCGTGATGTTCCGGCTGCTCCAGCGGCAGAAGAACTTTTCCACGGCCGTCGCGCTCTGGGCCCGGAGCGACGCGCCCCGCGACCGGATCCAGGAGGCGGCGCAACAACTGCGCGTGGCCTACGAGCGCGGTGCCCGCCCCGACTCGCCAGCCGTGCTGCAGGCGCGCCGCGAAGTGGCCGAGTCGGTCGCGCGCATCGAGCCGCTGAGCGAAGGCTTCTCGGGCGCCATCTCGCGCACGGCACGCGATGCCGCGTACATGCTGTTCGCGTCGCAGATCGTGCTGGCGCTGGTGCTGATCCTGCTGGGCGTGCAGCTCTCCCGAACCGTGCTCTCTCGGGGGCGGCAGGTCGAGCGCAGTCTGCGCGAGCTGTCGCAGCGGCTCGAGCTGGCCACGCGCGGATCGAGCGATGGTTTCTGGGACTGGGATTTCAATCGCCGCCTGCTGTTCCATTCCGACCATCTGCGCGAGCTGATGGGCTGGCCGCGCTCCACCGGGCCGCGTCGTGCACCGGAGATGTGGCGCATGCTGCATCCGCGCGATGCCGCGCGCTTCCGCCGGGCGCTGCGCCTGCACCTCGCGGGGCGTGCCGCCTCGCTCGATGTCGAGGTACGGCTGCGCACCGGTGTGACGTCGTATCGCTGGTTCCACGTCCGGGGCCGCATCCTGGAGCAGGACGGACGCGCGCCGCAGCGCCTGAGCGGCGCGCTCACCGACATCCACACGCGCGTGGAAGCGCAGGCTGCGCTGCGCGCCAGCGAGGCGCTGCTGCGGGGTGTCTTCGAGGCCGCCAGCGACGTGGTGATCGTCGTGGACGAGCAGGACATGATCCAGTTCGCCAACCGCGCCGTCGAGACGATCTTCGGCGTGCCGGTAAGCGAGGCCATCGGTGCCAACGTGACGCTGCTACAGCCCGGTCCATCCACTCTGGGGGGCACCTGGGTGTTCGAGCGGCCTTTGCCCGGCCATGCTGCGGCGTCCCGCTGGCGCCGCATGTCCTCCACGGGGCGCCGCCGCAACGGCGAGGAGTTTCCGGTCGAGATCTCGTTCAGCGAGGTCTACATCGACAATCGTCGTCTGTTCGCGGTGTTCCTGCGCGACATGAGCCCGTGGCGCCAGGTTCAGCAGGAAGTGGCGCAGGCGCGTCAGCTGCTCGATTCGACGCAGTTGCGCTTCGAGCATGTGCTGGTCACGGAGCTGGAGGCCCAGCAGACGCACATCGCTCAGGAACTGCACGACTCGCTCGGCTCCGAGCTGGCGGCGCTCTCATTGGTGCTGGGCGGCACGCGCGCGCTGGCAGGCGGAACGCCCCAGCTGGCAGGGCAGATCGATCTGGCGCTCGCGCAGGTGCAATCGGCGGTGGAAGTGACGCGCGCTCTCGCGCGCGGCCTGATGCCCGTGAGCGACCACCCCGGCGCGTTCTGGCGTGCGATGGAACGGCTGGCCAGCGATTTCTCGCGCGGGCGTGGAGCGTCGTGCGAATTCGCCACGCAGGGCGACGTGGAGGCCGTGTCCTCCGAGACGGGCAGCCACCTCTACCGCATCGCGCAGGAGGCACTGGCCAATGCCGTGCGCCATGGCCGCGCCTCGCATCTGGAGATCGTGCTGAGCCGGCGCGGGGCCCGCCTGCGGCTGTCGATCTGCGACAACGGATCGGGGTTTTCCACTGCGAGCCTGTCGGGTGAGGACGCGGGCGTGGGCATGCGCTCGATGCTGGCGCGCGCACGTGCCATCGGCGGGCGCATCCAGTTCCTGCGCCGGCCGGCCGGCGGGGCCGAGGTGCGTGTGGAATGGCCGGCGCCGCCGCGCGGGGCATCGACGGAAGCGCCCGGGCGCCACTGAGCCGCAGCGCTGGCTGCGGCGGCCCCGTCAGTCGGTGCCCAGGTGGTAGCGCGTCACGCGCTCGACTTCATTCTTCGAGCCGAGGATGACCGACACGCGCTGGTGCAGCTTTTCGGGCGCGATGTCCAGGATGCGCTCGCGGCCATTGGTGGCGGCGCCGCCGGCCTGCTCGACGAGCCAGCTCATCGGGTTGGCCTCGTACATCAGGCGCAGCTTGCCGGCCTTCTCGGGTTCGCGCTTGTCCCATGGATACAGGAACACGCCACCGCGCGTGAGGATGCGGTGCACGTCGGCCACCATGCTGGCGATCCAGCGCATGTTGAAGTCCTTGCCGCGCGGGCCTTCCTTGCCCTGCAGGCATTCGTCGATGTAGCGGCGCACCGGAGCATCCCAGTGGCGCATGTTGCTCATGTTGATCGCGAATTCCTTCGTGTCGGACGGGATGGTGACGTGCTCCTGCACCAGCACGAACGAGCCCTGCTCGCGATCCAGCGTGAACATCGCCACGCCATCGCCCACGGTCAGCACCAGCGTGGTCTGCGGGCCGTAGATGCAGTAGCCGGCCGCGACCTGGCGGCTGCCGGCCTGCAGGAAGTCTTCTTCCGTCACGCCGGGATGGCCCTCGGGTTTTCTGAGCACCGAGAAGATGGTGCCGATGCTCACGTTCACGTCGATGTTGCTGGAGCCGTCGAGCGGATCGAACAGCAGCAGGTATTCGCCCTGCGGATAGCGGTTGGGCACGAGATAGATGCTGTCCATCTCCTCGCTGGCCATGGCGGCCAGGTGGCCGCCCCATTCGTTGGCTTCGATCAGCACTTCGTTGGCGATGATGTCGAGCTTCTTCTGAACTTCGCCCTGCACGTTCTCGCTCTCGGCGGTACCGAGCACGCCGCCGAGCGCACCCTTGCTGACAGCCTGGCTGATGCCCTTGCAGGCGCGGGCCACCACTTCGAGCAGCAGTCGCAGCTCGGAGGGGATGTGACCGTCGATGCGTTGCTGCTCGACCAGGTAGCGGGTGAGGGAGATTTTCTGGGACATGGATGTTCTCAATCGGCCAGGGCGCGCGTGACGACTTCGCGCACGTCGTTGGAGAGGTCGGCGCGGGCAGCCACGCGGGCGATGGCTTCGCGCGCGGCGGTGCGGTAGGGCTCGGCCAGCTTCTTCCAGCGATCAAGGGCGCGGGCCAGGCGCGCGGCCACCTGCGGGTTGATGGCATCCAGCTCGATCACGCGGTCGCTCCAGAACACGTAACCCGCCGCGTCGGGGCGATGGAATGCGCCCGGATTGGCGCTGCAGTAGCTGAAGATCACGCTGCGCGCGCGGTTGGGGTTCTTGATGCTGAAGTCGGGGTGCTTGAGCAGGGCCTTCACGGCCGGGAGCACGTCGCCATCACGATCGGGGCGGCCGGCCTGCAGCGCGAACCACTTGTCGAGTACCAGCGCTTCGTCCTTGAACAGCGCGTGGAAGCGGGCCAGTGCCTGCTGCGCCAGCGGCTGGCCGCTGGAGACCAGCGCCGACAGCGCGTTGAAGCGGTCGGTCATGTTGCCCGCGTCCTTGAAGCGTTGCAGCGCGCGGCCGGGCCAGACGGTGTCGCCCGATTCGCGGGCCGCGATGCAAAGGAACGTGAGCGACAGGCCGGCGAGCGCACGCCGGCCGCTGGAGACGGGATCGGGCCGGTAGGCGCCGGTGTCCTTGTTCGCCTCCCAGGCCTGGGCCCAGTCGGCCTGCAGGGCCACGGCAAGCTGCGTGCGCATGGCTTCGCGCACGGCATGGACGCGCTGCGGATCGACGACGTCGAGCTGCTCGGCGATGTAGCCCTCGGAGGGCAGCGTGAGGGCCAGCTCCTTGAACGCTGCATCGAGCCCACCGTCGCGCAGCACGTCGCGCATGGCCTCGACGAAAGCGGCGTCGAGCGGCTCGGCCGGCACGGCACCGCCCGCGCCGATGGCCGCCAGCGCGCGGCGCAGTGCCAGACGCTGACCGGCTTCCCAGCGGTTGAACGGGTCGGTGTCGTGCGCCAGCAGCGTGAGCAGCTGGGCGTCGGTGTAGTCCACGTCGAGCAGCACCGGTGCCGAGAAACCGCGCAGCAACGAGGGCACGGGCTCGGCATCGAGGTCGGCGAAGACGAAGGTCTCGCTGGGCTGCGTGAGCACGAAGGTGCGCGAGCCGGCCTCGGGCGCCGTCCAGTGCGACAGGCGCAGCGGCAGGGCTGCGCCGTCGGCCGACAGCAGGCCCAGCGTGACCGGGATCACGAACGGCTCCTTGGTCGGCTGGCCCGGCGTGGGCGCGCAGCTTTGCTCCAGCGTGAGCGTGTAGGTGCGCGCGGCGGCATCATGGTGGCCCGTGGCCTTCACGCGCGGCGTGCCGGCCTGGCTGTACCAGCGCTTGAACTGCGGCAGCAGGCGTGCGAGGTCAGAGTCGGGGTTGGCATCGGCGATGGCCTGGGCGAAGTCGTCGCAGGTCACGGCGTGGCCGTCATGGCGCTCGAAGTAGAGCTTCATGCCGCGCTCGAAACCCTCGCGGCCCACCAGCGTCTGCTGCATGCGCACGACTTCGGAGCCCTTCTCGTAGATCGTGACGGTGTAGAAGTTGTTGATCTCGATGTAGCTGTCGGGCCGCACCGGATGCGCCATCGGGCCAGCGTCCTCGGGGAACTGGGCAGTGCGCAGCACACGGACGTCTTCGATGCGCTTGACGGCGCGGGCCGAAGCCTCGCCGGCCAGGTCCTGGCTGAACTCCTGGTCGCGGAAGACGGTGAGGCCTTCCTTGAGCGAGAGCTGGAACCAGTCGCGGCAGGTGACGCGGTTGCCCGTCCAGTTGTGGAAGTACTCGTGGCCCACCACGCTCTCGATGTTGGCGTAGTCGGTGTCGGTGGCCGTGGCCTGGTTGGCCAGGACGTACTTCGTGTTGAAGATGTTCAGGCCCTTGTTCTCCATCGCGCCCATGTTGAAGTCGCTGGTGGCGACGATCATGAAGCGCTCCAGATCGAGCGGCAGGCCGAAGCGGGCCTCGTCCCAGGCCACGCTGGCCATGAGGGAGTTCATCGCGTGTTCGGTCTTGTCGAGATCGCCCGGGCGAACGAACACCTGCAGCAGGTGGTCGGTGCCCGAGCGCGCCGTGATGCGCTGCTCGCGCGCCACCAGCTTGCCGGCCACCAGTGCGAACAGGTAGCAGGGCTTGCGGTGCGGATCGACCCACTTCGCGAAGTGCCGGCCGCCGTCCAGATCGCCCTGTTCGACCAGGTTGCCGTTGGACAGCAGCACCGGGTAGGCCTTCTTGTCGGCGCGCAGGGTGACGGTGTACATCGCCATCACGTCGGGACGGTCGAGGAAGTACGTGATGCGGCGGAAGCCTTCGGCCTCGCACTGGGTGAAGAACGAGTCGTTGCTGGTGTACAGCCCCATCAGCTTGGTGTTCTTCGCCGGGCAGCAGGTGGTGAAGATCTCGAGCTGGAACGGCTCGTCACCCGTGGGCAACTGCTCGAGCACGAGTTGCTCGCCATCCATGCGGAACGAGGTGCCCTGGCCGTTGACCAGCACGCGCGCGAGGTTGAGCTCCTCGCCATCCAGCCGCAACGGGCCCGGCGCGGCATCCGCATTGCGACGCAGCGTCATGCGGTTGAGAACGCGGGTCTTGGCCGGGTCGAGGTCGAACGTCAGCTCGACCGTGTCGATCCAGTAGGCGGGTGGGGCGTAGTCTTCCCGGCGGATCACCGCGGGTTGTTGTCCGTCGCGCGAGAGCAGCATGGGGCGTTCTCCGTGTTGTTGAGGGCTCAGACGCCCTGCTTGAGTGAGGCTTCGATGAAGGCGTCGAGGTCGCCGTCGAGCACCTTCTGCGTGGCCGAGATTTCCACCCCGGTGCGCAGGTCCTTGATGCGGCTGTTGTCCAGCACGTAGCTGCGGATCTGGTGGCCCCAGCCGACGTCGGTCTTGGTGTCTTCCAGCTTCTGCTGCTCTTCCTGGCGCTTGCGCATCTCGTGGTCGTACAGGCGCGAACGCAGGCGCTGCCAGGCGACGTCGCGGTTGCTGTGCTGGCTGCGGCCGTCCTGGCACTGCACCACGATACCCGTGGGAATGTGCGTCAGGCGCACGGCCGAGTCGGTCTTGTTGATGTGCTGGCCGCCCGCGCCGGAAGCGCGGAAGGTGTCGGTGCGCACGTCGGCCGGGTTGATGTTGATCTCGATGGAGTCGTCGATTTCCGGGTAGACGAACACGCTGGCGAAGCTGGTATGGCGGCCACCCGAGCTGTCGAACGGGCTCTTGCGCACCAGGCGGTGCACGCCGGTCTCGGTGCGCAGGAAGCCGAAGGCGTACTCGCCCTCGATGCGGATGGTGGCGCCCTTGATGCCGGCGGTGTCGCCCGCGGTTTCATCCTCGACCTCGGCCTTGAAGCCCTTGCGCTCGGCGTACTTGAGATACTGGCGCAACAGCATGCTGGCCCAGTCGCAGGCCTCGGTGCCGCCGGCGCCGGCCTGGATGTCCAGGAAGCAGTTGAGCGGGTCGGCCGGGTTGGCGAACATGCGGCGGAACTCAAGCCGCTCCACGTCGGCCGCGAGCTTTGCCGCTTCGGCTTCGATGGTGAGCAGGCCGGCCTCGTCGCCTTCTTCCCGGCTCATCTCGAAGAGCTCGGCGTTGTCGGCCAGCTCGGCGGTCAGGCGCTCGAGCGTGACCACCACGTCGTCGAGCGACTTCTTCTCCTTGCCCAGCTCCTGCGCTTTCTTGGGATCGTTCCAGACGGCGGGATCTTCGAGCGAGGCGTTGACGGTCCTCAGGCGGTCGGCTTTGGCATCGTAGTCAAAGATACCTCCGTAGATCCGCGGTGCGCGCCGCCAGATCCGAGAGGTTGTTGCCGATGGTGTTGATGCGTTCTGCGTCCATGAGGGTCTTTCGCTGTGTTCGTGTGCGCCGGCGAGGCTGCGCGGGGCGGTGTCCGGCGGGGCGGCCGGGCCACTGCCGTGCAGGCAGGCCGGGCGAAGTCGGCGATTTTCTCACGTCCACGCGGGCCGCGGCCCGCGAGGGGCACTTCAGAAGCGGCGGTTGTACAGGAACATCAGACCGGCGTTGCCCAGCACGGCCGCCTGCACGGCATCCTGTGGCGAAAAGCGCCAGCCGATGGCCGGGATGAGGGCGGGGGAGAAGCCCTTGTAGTTGAGAGGAACCTTGTCCTTGTATTCGCCGGTGTAGCCGTACAGGACGCCGGCCGACACCTTGGCGAACAGCGCCTCGTGGCCCGCCAGGCCGTTCCACTCGCGGCCGTAGTAGGCGTAGGCCGAAGGCTGGCCGAAGGAATTGGAAAACAGCGAAAGACCCCAGAACGAGTCGTGCGCGAGGTCGTGGCGTTCCAGGCCGATCAGGCCCACGCGGCGGTGATCGGGGTCTTTGCTCCAGTGGAACGTATAGGGTGAAGCCGTCAGCTCCCAGGCGTGCGTGGCCGGGATGGATTCGGGCGCCGGCTGCGCCAGGGCGGGGCTGGAGGTGCAGGCCATCCAGAGCACAAGCGGGAGGACGGCTACCGTCCCCGACTTGCGTGGGCTGGGGCGTTGGGGCGTGAGTGTGGACTTCATCATGCCCTGCCAACTATGGCAAACGTCGCGGCGGCAGGCCAGTGGCGATACCTGCTGTCACATCCTGCCGCCCGTGGTTTACAGGAACGCTTCGATCAGCCGTGCCACCGCCTCGGGCTGGTCGTGGTGCAGCATGTGGCCGGCGTCCGATACCTTGGCGCGGCGCAGGTCGCGCACGTGGGCGATGCGTTCGTGGTATTCGGCCAGCGTGTAGCGCGTGCCCCACCACTGCCCCATGCTGTCGTCCTCGGCATCCACGGCCAGCGTGGGCGCGGCGATGGCGCGGTAGATGGCCAGCGCCTCTTCCACGCGGAACAGCTGGGCGTTGACGACCTTATGCGCGCAATCGCCGAGGATCTGCAGCCGGCCCTGCGCGTCGGGCGCCGACCACTGGCGCGCCAGCCATTGCGCCTTGTCGGCCGACAGGCGCGGATTGGTCCTGAGCAGCCGCTGCTCCACGCCTTCATGCGTGTCGTAGGACTTCAAGGCCATGCCGCCCTGGTGCAGGGCCCGTACCTGGTCGATCCATTTTGCGTAGCGCGCGGGAGCCTCGTCCGGCCGGGTGGCGGGCATGCCGAAGCCTTCGAGATTGACCAGCCGTCGCACGCGTTGCGGGCGCACGCCGGCATAGAACATGGCGATGTTGCCGCCCATGCTGTGGCCCACCAGATCGATTTGCGAGCCGGGCGCATAGTGATCGACGAGCAGGTCGAGGTCGGCCAGATAGTCGGGGAACCAGTAGCTGTCGACCGGCGCGCCCGTGGTGTGGCCGAAGCCGCGCCAGTCGGGGGCGATCACCCAGCGCTGCGCAGCCATCGCGTCCACCACGAACTGCCAGGACGCCGCCACGTCCATCCAGCCGTGCACCATGATCAGTGGCAGCTGGCCCGGCGAGGGCTGGCCCCACAGGCGCACGTGATAGCTCTGATGGCGGACGGGAACGTGTTCGCTGCGCGAGGGAATGCGGGGCTGATACATGGCGGTGATCATAGGCAGCCGCCGCAGGCCCTGCAGCCTCGCAGGTGACGCCGTACACTCGCCCGCTGCCGCCGGTGCTGCGCGCTATCGGCCCGGCAAGGTTCCATCCCCGTCACGGAGTTCCGCATGCAAACAGTCCGGCTCGGCCAGAGCGACCTCAACGTTTCCCCCATCTGCCTGGGCACGATGACCTTCGGCGAGCAGGTGGACGAAGCCACGGCCCACGCCGTGCTCGACCGCGCGATCGAGCGGGGCCTGAACTTCATCGACACCGCCGAGATGTACGCCGTGCCGGCGCGCCGCGAGACGTATGGCGCCACCGAGTCCATCATCGGCCGCTGGTTCGACAAGCGCCCCGGCGTGCGCCAGAAGCTGGTGCTGGCCACCAAGGTGGCCGGCCCCTCGCGCGGCATGCCCTGGGTGCGCGAGGGCGGCGGCATGACGGCGCAGGACATCGTCGCCTCGTGTGAAGCCAGCCTCAAGCGCCTGAAGACCGACGTCATCGATCTCTACCAGATCCACTGGCCGGAGCGCAACGTGCCGGCCTTCGGCGGCATCTACTACGACCCGACCAAGGAACGCTCGACCACGTCGATCCATCAGCAACTCGAGGCGCTGGCCTCGCTGGTCAAGGCCGGCAAGGTCCGCCACATCGGCCTGTCCAACGAGACGCCCTATGGCGTGCACGAGTTCGTGCGGCTGGCCGAGCAGCACGGCCTGCCGCGCGTGGCGACGGTGCAGAACGTGTATTGCCTGATCAGCCGCGCGCTGGAGAACGGGCTCGACGAGAGCATGCACCGCCTGGGCGTGTCGCTCATCCCCTACTCGCCGCTGGGCTTCGGGCTGCTGACGGGCAAGTACGACGCCTCGGGCACCGAGGGCCCCGACGCGCCCAAGGGCGCACGCATCTCCACCTACGAATCGGTGCGCAAGCAGCGCTGGGGTCGCGCCGACGCGTTGACCGCCGCGCGCCGCTACAACGCGCTGGCGCGCGAGCATGGCCTCACGCCCACGCAGATGGCACTGGCGTTCTGCTACGACAACTGGCGCGTGGCCAGCACCATCATCGGCGTGACCTCGGTGGCCCAGCTCGACGAGAACCTCGACGTCTGGGGCACGAAGCTCGAGCCCGCGCTGCGCGAGAAGATCGACGCGATCCGCTGGGAACTGCGCGATCCCGCCGCCTGAGCATGGCGCGCAAGGAGGCCCACGTCAGCGAAACCCCGGCCACGCAGGTGCTGCGTGCCGCTGGCGTGGTTTTCACCGAGCATCCCTACGAGTACGTCGAGCATGGCGGCGCCCAGCACTCGGCGCAGGCGCTGGGCTTCGATCCGTTCACGGTCGTGAAGACGCTGGTGATGCAGGACCAGGCCGCCCGCCCGCTGCTGGTGCTCATGCACGGCAACCGCAAGGTTTCGACCAAGGCGCTGGCGCGGCAGATCGGTGCCAAGTCGGTCGAGCCGTGCGCGCCCGAGGTTGCCAACCGGCACAGCGGTTACCTGGTCGGCGGCACCTCGCCCTTCGGCACGCGGCGCGAGATGCCGGTGTATGTCGAATCCACGGTGCTCGAGCTGCCGCGCATCCTCATCAACGGAGGCCGCCGGGGCTACCTGGTCGGCATCGATCCGCAGGTGTGCGTGCGGTTGCTGCGTGCCGCGCCCGTGCAATGCGCGCTGGCAGAATGATGCGCCGCGCGGCCCGGCCGCGCCGCTGATTCCCTTCCATCTGCCGGAGACACGTCTTGGATATCGTCTATTCCCTCGTCGCCGCGCTGCTGGCCTACCTGCTGGGCTCGCTGTCGTTCGCCGTGATCGTCACCCGCCTCATGGGCCTGAAGGACCCGCGCACCTATGGCAGCAAGAACCCGGGCGCCACCAACGTGCTGCGCTCGGGCAACAAGGCGGCGGCGGTGGTCACGCTGCTGCTCGACGCCGCCAAGGGCTGGGTAGCCGTGGTGCTGGCCGAGGTGTTCGGCCCCCAGTTTGGCCTGGGCTACGGCACCGTGGGCCTGGTGGGACTGGCCGCGTTCCTCGGTCACCTGTATCCCGTGTTCTTCCGCTTCCAGGGCGGCAAGGGCGTGGCCACGGCGGCCGGCGTGCTGCTGGGCATCTCGCCCTGGCTGGGCCTGGCGACGCTGGCCACGTGGGTCATCATCGCCGTGTTCTTTCGCTACTCGTCGCTGGCGTCCATCGTCGCGGCCGTGTTCGCGCCGTTCTTCTTCCTGTTGGGTGACGGCGCGGTCTGGTATGCCGACCCGCGCGTGGCCGCCTGCATCGTCGCGATGTCGGCCCTGCTGCTCTACCGGCACCGCGAGAACATGGCGCGGCTGCTGCAGGGCAAGGAGTCCAAGCTGGGCGCACGCAAGGGCTGAGCGCCTGTTCCTTCATCTTCCTGTTTCCGGCATCCGCACACCATGAGCGCTTCGACTTCACTGCAACGGTTCCACGTCGGCCCCCGCCTGTCCGAGATGGCGGTCCACAACGGGGTGGCCTACCTGGCCGGCCAGGTGCCCGACAGCCTCGACAAGGACATCCGCGGCCAGACGGCCGAGGTGCTGGCCATGATCGATCGCCTGCTGGCCGAGGCCGGCAGCGACAAGACACGCATCCTGATGGCCCAGATCTTCCTGGCCGACCTGGCCGATTTCGAGGGCATGAACGCGGTGTGGGACGCCTGGGTGCCCGCCGGCCACACACCGCCGCGCGCCACGGTGCAGGCATTGCTGGCCAACCCCGGCTACCGCATCGAGGTCGTGGTCACCGCTGCCACGGGCGGTTGAAGAGCAGCGCTTTCAGTAGCGCTTCTCGAGCACCATCTGATCGCTGTCGCGCCGCATCGAGAAGCGCGACAGGAACGAGTTCCCCAGCAGCACGACGGGCATGGGCTGCGATGTGACCACCGCCTGCACACCGAACACCTGCACGTCGTTGATGCGCACCGAGTCGAGCGTGACCAGCTGGCCGGTGGCGGGACCGTTGGCCGTCATCATCGGTACCGCGCGGCCGGCGGCGTAATTGATGCCGATGCGCTGTGCATCGCCGATGCCGATGGACACCACGGTGGCGCCGGTGTCCACCACGAACTGCACGGGCCTGCCGTTGATGAAGCCCGGCGTATTGAAGTGGCCGCTCGAATCGGCCTGCAACGCGATGCGCGAGCCGCTGCCACCGGCTGGTGCGCCGCCCACCGTGACGGCGCCGTCGCCCATGCGCAAGGTGTGACGCCTGCCGCCGATCTCGACCTGGGCCTGGTCGCTCTGCGCCGAGATCACGCGCACGCCCTGCCACGTCTCGCCGGCCGCCACCATGCGCGGCGCGCTGCCATCGACGACGAGCAGCGCCCGGTTGCCCACCACGCCCGCCAGCGCCACCGACTGGGCGCGCGCCATGCCTGTGGCCACCGGCAACGCCAGCGCGGCCCCCATCCGTGCGAGGAACCGGCGGCGCGCTGCGGGCGTCATGGGGCGTGAGGTTCCGTCAGTCGCGGAAATTGTTGAACGACAGGGGCACGTCGGCCACGTCCTTGCGGATCAGGGCCATGGCGGCCTGCAGGTCGTCGCGCTTGGCACCCGTGACGCGGACCGCGTCGCCCTGGATGGCGGCCTGCACCTTGAGCTTGCTGTCCTTGATGATCTTCTGGATCTTCTTGGCCTGTTCGGCCTCGATGCCGTTGCGCACCTTGATGACCTGCTTGACCTTGTCGCCGCCGATCTTCTGCACGTCACCCTTGTCGAGGAAGCGCACGTCGACGTTGCGCTTGGTGAGCTTGTTGCGCAGGATGTCCTCGACCTGGACCAGCTGGAAGTCGGCGTCGCCGAACATCGTGATTTCCTTGTCCTTGAGCTCGATGGCGGCCGACGTACCCTTGAAATCGAAGCGGGTGCCGATTTCCTTGGATGAGTTCTCCACCGCGTTCTTCACCTCGACGAGGTTGGGTTCGCAGACAGTGTCGAAAGAAGGCATGGCGAGGCAGTTGCAGCAATGTTGAATGCGACAATTCTCCCATGTTCGTGGAGCAAAACGTACCCCTGCAGGACAGCAACGCCTTCGGCATCGTCGCCAAGGCGCACCGCCTGGTGCGCCTGCGTGCCGAAGCCGACGTGGCGGCGTTGCTGGCCGAGCCGGGGCTGGCTGCCGCGCCCAAGTTCGTGCTGGGGGGCGGCAGCAACATCGTGTTGACGGGCGACGTCAAGCCGCTGGTGCTCAAGGTCGAGATCGAGGGGCGCCGCAAGGTGTCGGAAGACGGGCGCGCCGTCGTGGTCGAGTTCGGCGCGGGCGAGCGCTGGCACGACGCCGTGGCCTGGAGCCTGGCGCAAGGCTGGCCCGGCCTGGAAAACCTGGCCCTGATCCCCGGCACCGTGGGCGCGGCGCCGGTGCAGAACATCGGTGCCTATGGCGTCGAACTGCAAGACCGCTTCGAGTCGCTCGACGCCATGGATCTCACGACCGGCCAGACCTTCACGCTCGATGCCGCGCAATGCGCGTTCGGCTACCGAGATTCGGTGTTCAAGCACGTGGCGCCGCAGACCGAAGGCGAGGGCGCGCTGCCGCGCGGCATGGGCCTGGCGGGCCGGGCCCTCATCACGCGTGTGCGGCTGCGGCTGCCCAAGCCCTGGCGTCCGGTGCTGGGCTACCTGGACCTGGAGCGCCGGATGGCCGAGAGCGGCGTGGCTCACCCCACGGCGCAGCAGATCTTCGACTGGATCTGCGAGATCCGCAGCGCCAAGCTGCCCGATCCGCGCCGCATCGGCAACGCGGGCAGCTTCTTCAAGAACCCCACGGTCACGCCCGAGCAGTGCGCGGACATCATCGCGCGCGAGCCGGGCATCGTTCACTACCCCATGCCGGACGGCTCGGTAAAGCTGGCTGCGGGCTGGCTCATCGACGCCTGCGGCTGGAAGGGCAAGTCGGTGGGCAATGCCGGCGTGTACGAGAAGCAGGCGCTGGTGCTGGTGAACCGCGGCGGAGCCACGGGCGGCGAAGTCGTCACTCTGGCCCGCGCAATCCAGACCAGCGTGTACGAGCGCTTCGGCAT
>JAGOCV010000057.1 GCA_017998575.1 Burkholderiaceae bacterium | reverse complement strand
GGGCTGGACGACGAGGCCATGCGCCGCTTCTCGCAGTGGACCACTCTGTCCGAGACCACGTTCCTGCTGCCGCCCACGCAGGCCGGCGCCGACTATCGCGTGCGCATCTTCACGCCGGGCGGCGAGCTGCCCTTCGCCGGCCACCCCACGCTGGGCAGCTGCCACGCCTGGCTCGAAGCCGGTGGCCGGCCGGCGCGCGCCGACCGCATCGTCCAGCAGTGCGCCAAGGGCCTGGTGGACATCCGCCGCGACGGTAGCTCGCTCGCCTTCGCCGCGCCCGAGCTCAAGCGCAGCAGCCCCAGCCCGGCCGTGCTGGCGCAGATCGCGGGCGCGCTCGGCCTCAAGCCCGCGCAGGTGCTGGCGGCCCAGGTGCTCGACAACGGCCCCGTGTGGTTCGGGCTGTTGCTCGACTCGTCGCAGTCGGTGCTGGGGCTCAACCCCGACCATGCGCAGCTCAAGTCATTGGGCTGGAAGGCGGGCGTCGCCAATGTCGGTGTCGCCGCCACCGACGCCGGGCAGCCGCAGGTGGTGGTGCGTGCCTTCGCCTCACCCATCGGCGTGAACGAAGACCCGGTGACGGGCAGCTTCAATGCCTCGCTCGCGCAATGGCTCATGGCCGAGGGCCTCGCCCCCGGGCACTACCTGGCCACGCAGGGCCAGCGCCTGGGCCGCGATGGCCGCGTGCAGGTGTCGCGCGACGCGCAGGGCCAGGTGTGGGTGGGCGGCGAGACCGTCACCTGCATCGAAGGTTCGGTGCGGCTCTGATCCGCGCGGCCGCCTCAGCCGGCGGCGCGAATGGCCAGCCGGGGCACGGCCTGATGTGCCGGCGGCCGGGCGGAGGGCGGCGCAACGGACTGATGCTCGAGAGCTTCCAGCCCGATCTCCAGCGCCGCCGCGTCCTGCCTGGCGTCGGGCAGCAGGGCCTGGCCGCGCTGATCGTGGACGATGTCCTTGCTGTACATCGCGTAGTTGCACAACTCACGCCTGGTGACGTGGCGGCCGAGCTTGTTCTGCTCGTGGATGTAGTTGAGCAGGTTGTGGATCATCCACACCATCGCCGAGCGGCCGATGCCGACTTCGCAGTTCACCACCAACGGCACACCGGGCGGCAACAGCGAGTCGAGCTTGCGCAACGCCTGGCGTGACGGCGTGCTGCCGTCGCCGAAGTTCTCCACGTCGATGTGGCGCGCGTCGAAATGCCTGCCCGTGCGCGTGTCGGTGATGCGCAGCGTGGAAAGGTGCGCCTGCATCGGCTGGCCGCGGGCGTTGGGGCCCAGTGCCCGGGTTCCCTGCTCTGTGCGCGTCACGCTGTACGGACCCACGCGCACCGGCACACCCGGCGGGAAATGGTCCGTGACGTGTTTGATGCCCGGAGGGTGATCCTTGCGTTCCGACAGGTTCAATGCGACGGGCAGCATGCCGGGCGGAGTGATCTTGCCGGCGCGGAAGATCTGCTGCAGCGCTTCGGTGGCACTGTGCGGGTGGCGGGTGATGGTGCCCAGCGGCGCGCGGCTGCGCGGATCGTACAGCCGCTGCAACTCATGCATGGGCCGCTTGTCCGGATTGGCAGACTTGGCCATCTCCGCGCCGACCTGCTGTGCCAGCGCCCTCGTCGAAAGTGTCCGGGTCGCGTGCTTGACGCCGGCCTGCACGCCGGCCGCGACGGGGCTGAACAGGCTGGAAGGTGCGGGGTTGGCACTTCTCGCGCGCAGATGGAGCGGCAGCGGCGACGCGGGCGGCGCGGGGCCGTTGGGGGGCGGCCCGGGCCGCCACGGCTGCTTCGCGCCCGGCGCATGGGCGGGAATCCATCCGGGGAGGATCTGCGCCGGTGTGAGGCGGGGACGGGGCATGCGATCCATCGTCGCGCTGGCGGCACCTGTCCATGCGATGCCTCGCGAAGCAGTGTGCAGGCAAGCGAAGTGCGCGGTGGCGGGGCAGTCGCCATCGGGACATGCGAGCGCGGGGGCATCGCGACAATGGCGTCGTCTTCGTGTCCTTCTCGTCTCATGGGAACGCTCTACCTCGTGCGCCACGGCCAGGCGTCGTTCGGCGCCGACGATTACGACCAGCTCAGCGACCTGGGCCATCGCCAGAGCGTGCGGCTGGGCCAGTACTTCCGCGAACGCGGCGTCGTGTTCGACGCGGTGCTCACCGGCACGCTGCGCCGTCATCGCCAGACCTGGGCGGGCATCGCCGAGGGGCTCGGCATCGCGCACACGCCGCTCGACTGGGCGGGGCTCAATGAATACGACAGTGCCGCGCTCATTGCCACCGTGCATCCGCAGCCGCTGCCCGTCGCCGACACGCCCGAGGCCTACCGCCATCACTTCCGCCTGCTGCGCGAGTCGCTGGCGCGGTGGATGGCGGGGCAGTCGCGGCCCGTGGGCATGCCCGACTACACCGATTTCCTGGCCGGCGTGACCGCGGCGCTCGACCATGTGCGCGACCGGCACCACGGCGCACGCGTGCTGGCCGTCACCAGCGGCGGTCCCATCGCCACGGCCGTGGGGCACGTGCTGGGCGCGGCGCCATCAGCGGTGATCGATCTCAACCTGCGCATCCGCAATACGGCGGTGACCGAGTTCTCGTTCACGCCCAGGCGGCACATGCTGCTCACCTTCAATGCGCTGCCGCATCTGGACGGCGCGGCGTACGCCGACTGGATCACCTACGCCTGAAGGCGGGCGCACAACGACAACAGCCGCGCCCGTTGCCGGGAGCGGCTGCTGCAGGGGGCTGCCGCATCGTGATGCGGCAGCTGGGGCGCTCGATCAGCTGGCGTTGCCGGCGTTGATCTGGGCGCTGGTGGCGTAGGCCTTGCGCGCGGCTTGCAGCGCTTCGGCGCGCACAGCGTCGCGGCTGCGCTGGCCGCTCACGGCCACGTTGTCATGGCGGAAGCCTTCGGCGGCAATCGGGTCGGCGATGTTGGCGCGCACGGCCTGTACGGCCTGGCCCTGCACTTCGGCACGGGTGTAGATGGTGGCGGCTACGTCGTAGTTGGGGGCCGACAGCGTGCGGCCCGAATCGGTGATGGCATCGGCCATGGCGGCGCCGGAGGCGAGCGTGGCGATGGCGAGGACGGCGGCGATCTTCTTGACTTGCATGATGGTTCCTTCTGGCGTTGAGTTGGAGGTCCGGACTGCTGATCCGGTGTCGACCCCGAAAACTCTTCTGATCTGTTTTCGCTGTCGATGGGTGTACTGTTCCAGAGCGCTGCCTGCGTCACCACGCGTTCGCGACGAAACGACGGATCGGCGCCGTGAGCTGCCGATGCGCCAGGCCCAGTGGCGCGACTCAGGCCGCGCGCACCAGCCGCACGCGCGTGATTTCAGAGGGTGCGCCCAAGCGCTTGGGCGGACCCCAGTAGCCGGTGCCGCGGCTGGTGTAGATGCGCAGGCGCCCCAGTCGTGCGAGGCCGGCCACGAAGGGTTGCTGCAGCGGCACGAAGAGATTCCATGGCCAGAACTGCCCGCCGTGCGTATGGCCCGACAGCTGCACGTCGAAGCCCGCGCGCTCGGCGGCCGTGGCGCTGCGCGGCTGGTGCGCCAGCAGCACGCGCACCGCGTCCGGCGGCGAGCCCGCCAGGGCGCGTGCCGGATCGCTGCGATGGGCCGGATCGAACACATGGGCCGTCACGTCAGTCACGCCGGCCAGCACCAGCGGGCGCGCGCCCGCGCCGTCATCGAGCACCACGTGCTGGTTGAGCAGCACGGTGAGCCCGAGGCGCCGCAGCTCGGCGATCCAGGCGTGCGCGCCCGAGTAGTACTCGTGATTGCCGGTGACGAAGAAGGTGCCATGGCGTGAGCGCAGCGCCGCCAGCGGCGCCACGTGGGCCGCCAGTTGCGGCACGCTGCCGTCCACCAGGTCGCCGGTGATGGCGACGGCATCGGCATCCATGGCGTTCACGCGCGCGACGATGGCCTCCAGGTAGCGCCGGCCGATGGTGGGCCCTACGTGCACGTCGCTCAGCTGCGCGATGGTGAAGCCTTCGAGCGACGCGGGCAGATCCGTCACCGGCACGTCCACCGTGACCACCGCCGCCGTGCGGCGTGCATTCCACAGGCCCAGCAGCGTCACCAGGCCAGCGATCGCCACCACCGCAGAGGCCGTGGCCGAATGCACGTGGGCCATGTCGGCAGCCAGAGGCCACAGCCGCCCAAAGCCCAGCAGCGCCAGCAGCCCGACGTCGCGCACCACCGTCAGCACGAACAGCGAGGAGAACAGCCCCATGCACAGCATGCCGGCCCACGACAACGCGCGCGCGGTCGCGCCGTCGCCGGCCTGGCGGCGCATCACCAGCGCCAGCGGCATCAGCACCGCCGACACGGCAAGCAGGCCGGCGAGGGCGAGTCCGGCCGGGCCGGGGAGATCCGGCACGAGCCTCCAGCCCACGAGGGCGTGCAGCAGCAGGGCGAGCGCAAACAGGAACGAGCGGTTCATCGGAAGGGCTCACTACATCATGGGCGGAAGAACAATGACAAGGGCCGCGCCCGTTGCCGGGTGCGGCCTTCGTCGAGGATGGCTGCGCCGCGGTGCGGCGCATGCGCAGATCAGCTGGCGTTGCCTGCGTTGATTTGCGCGCTGGTGGCGTAAGCCTGACGTGCAGCCTGACGGGCTTCGGCCTGCACGGCTTCGCGGCTGCGCTGGCCGACCAGCACCGGAGCCTGCTGGCGGAAGCCTTCGGCGACGATCGGGTCGGCGATGCTGGCGCGCACGGCTTGCGCGGCCTGGGCCTGGACTTCCGAGCGGGTGAACACGCTGGCGCTCACGTCGTAGCTGGGAGCGGAGAGCACGAGGCCCGAATCGGTGATGGCATCTGCCATGGCGGCGCCAGAGGCGAGCGTGGCGATGGCGAGGACGGCGGCGATCTTCTTGACTTGCATGATGTTTCCTTCAGGGCGTTGAGGTTGAGGTCTGGACGGTGTGTCCGGTGTCGACCTCGAAAACTCTTGGTGATCTGTTTTCGCTGTCGATGGACGTACTGTTCCAGAGCGCACCATCGGCCACCACGCCCGCGCGACGAAACGCCGTATCGGCGGCGCCGGATGACGATGCGGCAGGATCAATGACGATCCTGCCCGCATCGCTTGCGCATCACGAGCCTTCGGTCAGGCGTGCGTCGACCGAGTAAGCCGCGCGGTTGGCCTGCGCGGCCTGGGCGCGCACGGACTCGCGGTCGAGCGTGCTCATCGAGGGCATGGGGCGTGCGCGCAGGCCTGCCGCCACGATCGAGTCACGGCTCAGGGGAATCGATGCGCTGGCCTGCGACTGCACTTCGGCACGGGTGGGCGCGTAGGACGACAGGGTCTGCGGCATCGGCTGCACCGTGCCTGCGCGGACCAGCGCATCGTCGGGCTGGCCGGCGGCGGCGAACACACCAGCGGAGAGGGTGGACAGGGCGATGACGACGGCGAGCTTTCGGGTTTGCATAAGAACTCCTGGTCAGAGGGTTGAGACAACAGACCCGAGCGGATTGCTCCGGCCTTGCTCACATCTACGCAGGCCACCGCCGGCGCGGATCATCGAATCGCACTCATCGCGCTTGCGTCCTACAACGCCGTGGCCGCGGGGCCGACGCGGGCATCGGCCCCGCGAGCGGCTGCGGCCCACTCAGATCTGCTGCCCGCCCGAGACCTCGATGCGCTGCGCGTTGATCCACCCCGTGCCCGGCGCCAGCAGGGCCGCCACGGCCGCGCCGATGTCGTCGGGAAGCCCGACGCGGCCCAATGCCGTCTGCGCCGCGATGGCCTGGTTGATCTGCGCGTTGTCGCGCACGGTGCCGCCGCCGAAGTCGGTCTCGATGGCGCCGGGCGCGATGGTGTTGGCACTGATCCGGCGTGCGCCGAGCTCCTTGGCCAGATAGCGCGTGAGCACTTCGATGCCGCCTTTCATCGACGCATAGGCCGCATAGCCGGGCAACGCGAAGCGCGCCAGGCCGCTGGAGACATTGAGGATGCGTCCGCCATCGGAGATCAGCGGCAGCAGCGCCTGCGTGAGGAAGAACGGCCCCTTCAGGTGCACCGCCACCAGCTCGTCGAACTGCGCCTCGGTGGTGTCGGCGAAAGCCGCATGCACGCCGGTGCCGGCGTTGTTGAGAAGGTAGTCGAACTGCTGGCGCTGCCAGTGCGTGGCCAGGGCCTGGCGCACGGCGTCGGCGAACGCGGCGAAGCCGCCGGTGTGCGCGGTGTCCAGTTGCAGCGCGAGGGCGCGCCGGCCCAGGGTCTCGATCTCGTGCACGGTGGCCAGCGCCTCGTCCTCGCGGCTGCGCCAGGTGAGGATGACGTCGGTGCCCTGGCGGGCCAGGTGCAGCGCGGCGTTGCGGCCCAAGCCGCGGCTGCCGCCAGTGATGAGGGCGATGGTGGGCGTGGAAGCGGTGGAGTGGCTCATGGCGTGGACCTTTCTCGATGGGATGACGGAAAGTCTATTGAGCGATCTGATTCAGATAAACATGTTCGATCCGATCGGTTTGTTTGAAATAATCGAACAATGAGCTTCACCGATCAGATGCAGGTGTTTGCCCGCGTGGCCGAACTGAGCAGCTTCACCCAGGCCGCCATGGCCCTGGGCCTGCCCAAGGCCAGCGTCTCCACGGCGGTGCAGCAGCTCGAATCGCGCCTGGGCACGCGGCTGCTCCATCGCACCACGCGCCGCGTCCAGCTCACGCAGGACGGCCAAGTGTTCTACGAGCGCTGCAAGGATCTGCTGGCCGACGTGGACGAAATCGAGACGCTGTTTCAGCAACCCGGCCACGCGCCGCTGGCCGGGCGCGTGCGCATCGACATGAGCACGCGGGTGGCGCTGCGCGCGGTGCTGCCGCGCCTGCCGGAACTGCTGGCCGAGCATCCGCAGCTGGAAATCGAGCTCTCCAGCACCGATCGCCGCGTGGACCTGGTGCGAGAGGGCTTCGACTGCGTGCTGCGCGCCGGCCCCGTGGTCGATGCCGGGCTGGTGGCGCGGCCGCTGGGCCGCATGCGCATGGTCAATTGCGCGAGCCCGGCCTACCTCGCGGCCCACGGCGTGCCGCGGCGGCTCGAAGACCTCGGCGCCCACCGCCTCGTGTGCTATGCCACCACGCTCGGTGGCCGCACGGCCGGCTTCGAATACGTGCACGAAGGCCCGCCGCGCGAGACGCGCGAATGGCCGATGCGGGGCGTGGTCACCGTGAACAACGCCGACGCCTACGAGGCCGCCTGCCTGGCGGGACTGGGCCTGGTGCAGGCGCCGCTGGCGGGCCTGCGCGATGCGCTGGCCGATGGCCGTCTGGTGCAGGTGCTGCCCGACTGGCCCGCGCCGCCGCTGCCGTTCAATCTGCTCTACGCCAACCGGCGGCACCTGAGCAAGCGCGTGCGCGTGGTGATGGACTGGCTGGCCGCCGTGGCGGCCGACTACCTGGCCGGCGCTGACGCCGCGGACTGAGCGCCGTCAGGCCGCCGGGCGCGCGGCGTCGCGCCACTGGCGCGCCTGCTCGAGCGTGCGGCCGGCTTCGCGCTCGGTCAGGCCGTACATGTCGGCGAAGGCTGCCACGCTCTGCCCACTGGCCTCGAACGCGCGCAGCAGCGCCTCGCCGCGCGCCTGGCGCGCGCTGGCATCGGCCAGGGCCTCGTCCATGAGCTGGTTGGCTTCTTCGTCGCGGCCGCGCACCAGCGCCGTGTACGCGGCGGGCGAGAGGCCCGAGGCCTCGAAGGCCTGCGCGATGCGGCGGCGCAGCTTGGGCCGCAGGTCTTCCTGCGGCGCGCGGCGCGCGCGGCGGCGGAACACTTCGAGCAGCGCGTGGTGCACGTGCTCGGGCGCCATCGGCTCGTGCACGTGGCCCTGCAGGTCGTGGCGCGGCTGGCCCGAGGCCACGGCCGTGAGGTAGCGGGTGGAGCGCGTGTGCTGCGACAGCGCCTCTTTCAGCGCCTCGGCATCCAGCTCCTGCGGATGCGCGGCCACCAGGTCTTCGTAGATGCCGCGCTTGAGCGGCAGCGGCTGTTCGGCGCCGAAGTGCTTGGGGTACAGCTGGGCCAGGCGATCGAGCGCGGGGTTGCGCGGCACGGGCGCGCGCGGGGTGTTATCGGCGCGCGGGAGGGCGTCGGCCTGGGGCCGGGCCGTGTTCGTTGACGGTGTCTTGCCGCCGCGACCTCTGCCGCCGCGGCGGTTGCCGCGCGTGCGGTCGGCGGGCTTCGCGGCTTGCGGCGTGGTTGCCGGCGTGGTGGCGAGAGCTGCGGCCGGCGAGGGCACAGCGCTGGATTCGGGCGTGGATGCGGTCATGGAGTCGTGCGGCGTGAGACGGCCATCATGCCAAAGCCCGAGGGGCGGACCGTGGCGATTGCGGAGAAAGCGTCGTGCGGGCGAAGAAAGGCGAAGGAGGCTGGTGCGGCTTCACAGATCGCGCGCGGTGTCCAGCGGCAGGCGCGCCACTTCCAGCAGCATCAGCGCGAGCTGTCGGGCGGCCGCGTCGATGAGGGCACGGCCCTTGTCGGCCGTGGCGGCGGCGGCGTTGCCGGCGGCGCCCTGGGGGTTGTAGTCCTGCATGGCCCAGCCGAGCCTGGCGCTGCGGCCGTTGCCCAGGATGGGAAAGTGCGCCGCGCGGTGGCGCGAGGTGGAGGGGAAGGCGTCGGCCACGTCCATGCGCACGTCCTGCGGGCGCAGGGCCAGCATCATCGATGTCTCGATCTCGCCCGCGTGCACGCCGAAGCGGTGCTCGTCGGCGCTGAACAGTCCGTTCACCTCGTCGCCCAGCGGCAGGCCGTACCAGCTGCTGCTGTAGACGATGAGGCCGTGGTGCAGGCGCAGCTCGCGCGCGACGATGTCCATGGCGCTCACCTGACCGCCATGCGCGTTGAACAGCACCAGCTTCTTCACGCCGGCGCGCGCCACGCAGGCGCCGATCTCGGTCCACAGGCTGATGAGCGTCTGCGGCGACAGGCTCAGCGTGCCGGCGAAGGCCATGTGCTCGGGCGACAGGCCCACGGCCTGCGTGGGCAGCACCAGCACGCTGGCCTGCGGCGCGTCGGGGCCGGCCTGGCGCAGCTGCGGCAGCGCGGCGGCGATCACACCGTCCACCAGCGCGGTGTCGACCGACAGCGGCAGATGGGGCCCGTGCTGCTCGGTCGCGGCCACCGGCAGCACGGCCACGGTGGTGGCCGGGTTGAGCTGGGCGAAGTCGAGCGTGGTGAGGTCGGCCCAGTAGCGGGCGCGGGCGGGCTCGTCGGCGGGCGTTGGCGTGGTCATGAAGGAGTGATGGTAGTGGAGGGCGGGCCGATCGGCGCCGTATCGCGCTCCAGCGCGGCGAAGCGCCCGGCCAGGAAGTCCACCAGCGCCCGCACGCGCGCGGGCACGAAGCGGTTGCTGGGCAGCACGGCGTTGAGCACGTAGCGCTCGCCGCGCCAGCCGGGCAGCAGACGCACCAGCGCGCCGGAGCCGAATTCGCGCGCCATGCCCAGCTCGCTCTTGTAGATGACGCCGTGGCCCTGCAGCGCCCACAGCTGGGCGATGCCGGAATCGTCGACCTCGCGGTCGCCCTCCACGCGCACGCGCACGGTGGTGCCGCCCTGCTCGAAAGTCCACTGTGCGTGGCGGCGGTTGCCCAGGTGGAAGGTCAGGCAGTTGTGGCGCGCCAGATCCTGCGGCACGGCCGGCGCGCCGTGGCGTTCGAGGTAAGCCGGCGCCGCGCTGGCCACGCGGTGCGTGACGATCAGGCGCCGCGCCACCAGGCCCGATTCCGCCGGCTCGCCGTAGCGCAGCGCCACGTCCACGGCATCGCGCATCACGTCCTGCACACGGTCGGTCACCGATAGCGCGACGCGCACGCCCGCATGCCGCGCCATGAACTCGCCCAACCAGGGCAGCAGCACGCTGCGCGTGAGGTCGGACGGCGCGGCCACGCGCACCGTACCCACCAGCGCGCCGCTGTCGCGGCTGACCTGGGCCTCGCCCTCTTGCAGCAGCTCCAGCGCGCGCTGGGCATAGTCCAGCAGCGTCTGGCCCTGGGGCGTGAGCCGCATGGCGCGCGTGGAACGCTCGAACAGCCGCGCGCCCAGCCGCGATTCGAGCCGTTTGAGCATGGCGCTGGCGGCGGCCGGCGTCACGCCCAGGGCACCCGCCGCGGCGGTGAGTGTGCCGCCGCGCGCGGTTTCCACCAGCACGCGCAGGTCGTCCACGTTTTCAAATTTCATTTGAAGAAGTTAGCAGATGGCGGTGCTTTATCAAATGGATGAAGCCACCCAGAATGGGCGCATTCCACTCTCAAAAGGATTTCGCCATGAAAGCCGTCGGCTACCGCCAGCCCCTGCCCATCGACCAGCCCGGGGCGCTGATCGACCTCGACCTGCCCGCGCCCGTGCCGCTGCCGCACGACCTGCTGGTGCGCGTGAAGGCCGTGTCGGTCAACCCGGTCGACACCAAGGTGCGCCGCTCGGCGCAGCCCGAAGCCGGCGCCGCGCGCGTGCTGGGCTTCGATGCCGTGGGCGTCGTCGAGGCGCTGGGCGCCGAAGCGAAGGGCTTCGCGGTGGGTGACCGCGTGTACTACGCGGGCTCCATCCTGCGCCCGGGCACCAATGCCGAGTTGCACGCGGTCGATGCGCGCATCGTCGGCCACGCGCCGGCGAGCCTTTCGGATGCCGAGGCCGCGGCGCTGCCGCTGACGGCCATCACGGCGTGGGAGCTGCTGTTCGACCGGCTCAAGGTGCCGCAGGGCGGCGGCGCGGGCGAGAGCCTGCTCGTCGTGGGCGGCGCCGGTGGCGTGGGCTCGATCCTGATCCAGCTGGCGCGCCAGCTCACCGGTCTACGCATCATCGCCACGGCCTCGCGGCCGGAGTCACGCGAGTGGTGCCTGCAACTGGGCGCGCACGACGTGATCGACCATGCGAAGCCGCTGACCGAAGGCCTGCGCTCCCTCGGGCTCGACGCGGTGGACCGCGTGGCCAGCCTCACGCAGACCGACGCCCACTTCGATCAGATCGTCGAGGCACTCAAGCCGCAGGGCCAGTTCGCGCTGATCGACGATCCCAAGGTGCTGGACGCCACGAAGCTCAAGCGCAAGGCGCTGTCGCTGCACTGGGAGCTGATGTTCACGCGCCCGATCTTCGGCACGCCCGACCTGCATCTGCAGGGCGAGTTGCTCGATGCCGTGGCGAAGCTGGTGGACGCGGGCCGCATCCGCACCACGGTGCAGGCCAGCTACGGCACCATCAACGCGGCCAACCTGACGAAGGCGCACGCGCTGATCGAAAGCGGCCAGGCGCGCGGCAAGCTGGTGCTCGAAGGGTTCTGAAGCGGGATGCAGCGCCGCCCCGGGCGGCGCGCTTTCCTTCAGGCGCTGCCGGCTACTCGATGAAGCTGGGCAGCCATAGCGAAATCGCCGGGAATGCGCACAGGATGACGAGCCGCACGATGTCCACCGCGATGAAGGGCATGGTGCCCGCGTAGATGCGGCCCAGCGTGATGTCGCGCGCGATGGAGTTGATGACGAACACGTTGATGCCCACCGGTGGACAGATCATCCCGAAGGTGACGGCCATCACGATGATGACGCCGAACCAGACCGGATCGAACCCCAGCTGCATCATGGCCGGGAACACGATGGGCACGGTGAGCAGGATCATGGCCAGCTCGTCCATCACCGCGCCCAGGATGAAGTAGCCCACCATGATCAGCGCCAGCACGCCATAGGCGCCCACGGGCAGGTGCACGAGGAAATCGACCGCCTTCTGCGTGAACTGCGTGATGGTGAGGAAGTAGCCGAACAGGTAGGCGCCGATCACGATCATCATGATGGCCGATGAGACGCGCAGCGTGTCGATCAGCGCGGCCTTGATCTCCTTGGGGCCCAGGCGGCCGCGCAGCACGCCGATCAGCAAGGCGCCCGTGGCGCCGATGCCCGAGGCTTCCTCCACCGTGAAGATGCCGCCATAGATGCCGCCCAGCACGCCCGCGAACAGCAGCAGCGTGGCCCACAGCGAGCGCAGTGACATGAATCGCTCGCGCCAGCTGTGCACTTCGCCGCGCGGCATGTACTCGGGCCGCAGCCGGCCGATGATCTGCACCACGATGAAGTAGAAGCCGATGGCCATCAGGCCCGGGATCACGCCGGCCGCGAACAGCTTGGTGATGTCGGTCTCGGTCATGATCCCGTAGAGCACGAAGATCACCGAGGGTGGCAGCATGATGCCCAGCGTGCCGCCGGCGGCGATCAGGCCGGCCGACAGGCCCGGGTGGTAGCCGACCTTGCGCATCTCGGGCAGCGCTACCTGGCTCATGGTGGCCGCCGTGGCCACCGACGATCCGTTGATGGCCGCGAAGCCGCCGCAGGCCGCCACCGACGCCATCGCCAGCCCGCCGCGCAGGTGGCCCAGCCAGGCGCGGCCGGCGTTGAACAGCTCGGTGCTCATGCCCGAGCGCGATGCGAACGCGCCCATCAGGATGAACATCGGGATGACGGAGAGGTTGTAGTCGGTGACCACCGACAGCGGCACGTTGGCCAGCAAATTCAGGCCGGGCTTGATGCCCGAGAGCACGGCGAAGCCGCCCGCGCCCGCGATGCCCATGGCGATGCCGATGGGCACGCGCAGCGCCATCAGCGCGAACATGGCGATGAAGCCCAGCAGGGCGACCAGATCACGATCCATGGCTGCCTCCGGCCAACTCGGCTTCGGTGGGCGTGGCGCCCTCGATGCGGGCGGGCGTGAGGCTGGCCTCGTCGCCGCGCCACAGGAACACCAGCCGCGCCAGCGCCAGCAGCGCCGCCACGCTCATGCCCACGGCGGCCACGCCGTAGAACCACACCATGGGCAGGCGCAGGTCGCTCGTGCCCTGGGTGCCGGTGTTGCCCACCTTCACCCACACCATCCACGCCAGCGGCGCGAGGAAGGCCAGCACGATCAGCGTCGCCAGCAGGTCGAGCCAGCGGCGGCCGCCCGGCTTGAGGTGTTCCCACACGATGTCGACGCAGATGTGGCTGCCGTAGTAGGTGGCCAGCGCCACGCCCCAGAACAGCGCGATGCCCTGCAGCAGGCGCGAGCCGTCGTACCAGTCGGGGATCGAGAGGCTGAACAGGTCGCGCAGCAACACATTGCCAGCGGCCAGCAGCGCGATCGCCAGGAGAAAGAAGGCGGCCACCGTTTCGATGGCCGAGAGCAGGCGTTTCATTTGAGGAGAAGAGAGAAAGTACTCAGGAGTCGACGCCTGTCAGCAGCCCAGGCCATGCCTGCGCTATCGAGGCCAGAGATACCGCGGAACCGGCTTCGCCGGGCCGCTGGTATCGCCCCCTCGCAGGGGGTTGGCGGAGACACGAAGTGCGAAGCCTGGGGGTGAGCTCAGTTACTTCCACCACGTGTCTGCAGTTCCTTGCGCAGCGCGTCCAGCGCCTGCTGGCCGTTCACGCCCACCTTGCCGGCGGCGGCCACCCAGTCGGTGTAGAGCGGTTGCGCGGCCTTCTTCCAGACGTCCAGCTGCGCGGGCGTGACCTTCACGATGGTGTGGCCGGCGGTCTTCTCCAGCTTGCCCTGGCCCGAATCCTCGTCGTCGCCCCAGGCGGCGCCCACCTTGCCGGCCCACTCGTTGTTGCAGTGGTCGTCGATGACCTTCTTCTGGTCGGCGGCGAGCTTGTCGTACCAGCCCTTGTTCATCACCCAGACGAAGTCCGAGGCGTACAGGCGCATGTCGGTGTGGAACTTGGTGGCCTTGTCGATGCCGAAGGTGATGATCGAGCCCCAGGGGAAGGCCAGCGCATCGGCCACGCCCTTGTCGAGCGCATCGCGCGCCTCGGGCGCCGACACCTGCACGTTGGTGCCGCCCAGCAGGCTCATGAAGGCCGCGTTGGTGCCGTTGGACGAGCGGATCTTCATGCCCTTGATCTGCGAGGGCTCGGTGATTGCCTTCTTGGAGTGGAAGGTGCCCACGTGCAGGTGCGCGAAGCAGAACTTCACGTCCTTCATCTCGGTGCCGGCGTATTGGCGATACCACGCGTCGAGCGCGGCCGAGCCGGGGCCGGGCTTGCCGACCAGGAACGGCAGCTCGCCCACGGCGATCAGCGGGAAGCGGCCGGCCTGGTAGCCCGGATTCACCCAGGTCATGTCGGCGATGCCGTCGCGCGCCATGTCGTAGTGGTCGGCGGCCTTGCCCAGTTGCTGCGCGGGGAAGAAGGCGACCTTGATCGTGCCCTTGGATGCGGCCTCGACCGACTTGGCCCACGGCTCGAAGCCCAGCTTGGCCAGCGGGTGAGTGGCCGGCAGCCAGTGCGCGAATTTCAGTTCGGCGGGCTTGGCCTGCGCGAAGGCACCGCCAGCGGCGAGGGCGATCGCGCCCAGGGTGGCGGCGCGCAGCAGGAAGGTGGGGCGGGATGTCATGAGCGGTGTCTCCTATCGTTATGGAACTGAATCAATTTGGCCCCGAATGATGGCGTGGCGGGTGGTGTGGGCGCGAGAGTGTTTTCCCGCGCCGACGGCACGTGGCTCCACCGTGGGACGGCTTGTTCCGGTGCCCGAATGTAGGCGAGCCCCCGCGCCGCTGACCAATGGACAATGCGGATGCTCGACATTCACGGCATGGATAATCAGGGTCAACCCTGATGCGTCTGGGCAATGGGCCAGCGATGAACTTCCGCCAACTCGACCTCAACCTGCTGCGCGTGCTCGCGGCCATCCATCGCACCGGCTCGGTGACCGCCGCCGGCCGCGCGCTGGCGCTGTCGCAGCCGGCCACCAGCAATGCGCTGGCGCGGCTGCGCGACTATTTCCAGGACGATCTCTTCGTGCGCTCGCCCGGCGGGCTCAAGCCCACGCGGCTGTGCGAACGCGTGGCGCCCGAGGTGATGGCGCAGCTGCGCCAGCTCGAGGCGGTGGTCACGGGGCGCGACGAATTCGCGCCGGCGACGTCCGAGCAGCACTGGCGCCTGTCGCTGTCCGACCTGGGCGAGATGATGTTCCTGCCGCCGCTGGCACGCGCGCTGCGCGAGCGCGCGCCGGGCACGCGGCTGTCCAACGTGTCGGTGGCCGCGTCCGACGTGCCGGCCGCGCTGGAGGCGCGCGAGATCGATTTCGCCATCGGCATCCTGCAGCCGCGCCACCGCTCGGTGCGCGCCGAGCTGCTCTTCCGCGAGCACTACGTGGCCATGACCTCGGCCGACTGGCGCCCGCCCGGCAGCCGCGATGCACCGGCGGCGGCGCCCACGCGCCGCGCGCGCCTCACGGTGGCGCAACTGGCTGCGTCGCCGCTGGTGGTGGCCGCGCCCACCGCCACCTTCCACCAGAGCGTGGACGACATGCTGGCGCGCCTGAAGCTGTCGGACCGCATCGCGCTGCGCGCGCGCCACTTCGGCGCGCTGCCCGAACTGGCCCTCACCACCGACCTGCTGGCCATCGTGCCCGAGATGTACGCCGCCAACCTGCGCGAGCGCCACGGCCTGCGCGTGTGGGATCTGCCCGCGCGCGTGCTGCCGGCCTACGAGGTGCGGCTGGTGTGGCACGCCAGCACGGCGCAGGACGCGGCCCAGCAG
>JAGOCV010000337.1 GCA_017998575.1 Burkholderiaceae bacterium | reverse complement strand
AGCCAAGGCGCTGCTCAACAAACACAAGCTCGAACGGCTGCTGGTCGTCAATGACGCGTTCGAGCTCAAGGGCCTGATCACGGTGAAGGACATCACCAAGCAGACCACCTTCCCCAATGCCGCGCGTGACGCCAACGGCCGCCTGCGCGTGGGCGCGGCAGTCGGCGTGGGCGAGGGTACCGAAGAGCGCGTCGAGGCGCTGGTCAAGGCCGGCGTCGACGCCATCGTGGTGGATACCGCGCACGGCCACAGCAAGGGCGTGATCGACCGCGTGCGCTGGGTCAAGCAGAACTATCCGCAGATCGACGTGGTGGGGGGCAACATCGCCACCGGCGCCGCTGCGCTGGCGCTGGCCGAGGCGGGTGCCGATGCGGTCAAGGTCGGTATCGGCCCGGGCTCCATCTGTACCACCCGCATCGTGGCCGGCGTGGGCGTGCCGCAGATCATGGCCGTGGACAGCGTGGCCACCGCGCTGCAGGGCTCGGGCATTCCGCTCATCGCCGATGGCGGCATCCGCTACAGCGGCGACATCGCCAAGGCCATCGCCGCCGGCGCCAGCACGGTGATGATGGGCGGCATGTTCGCCGGCACCGAAGAGGCGCCGGGCGAAATCGTCCTCTATCAGGGCCGCAGCTACAAGAGCTATCGCGGCATGGGCTCGATCGGTGCCATGCAGCAGGGCAGCGCCGACCGCTACTTCCAGGAATCGAGCACCGGCAATCCGAACGCGGACAAGCTGGTGCCCGAAGGCATCGAAGGCCGTGTGCCATACAAGGGTTCGGTCGTTTCGATCATCTTCCAGATGGCCGGCGGTGTGCGCGCGAGCATGGGGTATTGCGGCTGCGCCACGATCGAGGACATGAAGAACAAGGCCGAATTCGTCGAGATCACGGCGGCCGGCATCCGCGAAAGCCACGTGCATGACGTGCAGATCACCAAGGAAGCGCCGAACTACCGGGCTGATTGACCGATCCAGCACTCCTCGAAAAGGACCAGAATTTTCTGGTCCTTTTTCTTTGGGCAGCCTACAATATGGTCTGAATCACCCACAAAAGGGCCAGATATGCAGACCGTCCCCATCCATCAGGCGAAGAGCCAGCTGTCCGAACTGATCCGTGCAGTCGAGCAGGGTGAGGAAGTCGTGCTCACGCGCCACGGCAAGCGGGTCATCCGCCTGATCAAGGAGCCGGAGAGCGAGCAGCCCAGCATCGAGGCGCGGCGCCAGGCCGTCGTCGCGGAATTGCAGGCGCTGCGTGCCAAGGTGGGTAGCGGCCAGCCGGCCTTTCAGGCGCTGTGGTCCGAGCACAAGCAGGAACTGCAGGACCGCGCCGACCGCTGGATCGACACCAAGGGTGGCAATGCTGGTCATTGATGCCTCGGCCTTCGCGAGCTGGGCCTTCCCCGACGAAGGCAGCGATCGTGTCTCGCAGGCGCTCATCCGTGTCATGACGCAGGAAGAGAGCGCCAGCAGCGCGGCGATCTTTCCGCTCGAAGCCCTGCACGCGGCCGGCCGTGCCCTGGCGCGCGGCCGCTTCACGCCCACGGTGCACCAGCACGTGCTGCGGCTGCTCAGCCGCCTGCCGGTGGCACTGGCGCCGATGCGCGTGTCGCCGCTCGAATTCTGGTCCTGGTCGCAGGACCTCGGACTCACGCCATATGACGCGTCCTATCTGAAGCTCGCGATCGACCTCAAGGCGCCGCTGGTGACGATGGATGCGGCGCTGTGCCGTGCCTGCACCCAGCTCGACCATCCCCTGATCACCGACCTCTCCTGAACCATGTCCCACCAGAAAATCCTCATCCTCGATTTCGGCTCGCAAGTCACCCAGCTCATCGCGCGGCGTGTGCGCGAGGCGCACGTGCTGTCCGAAGTCCATCCCTGCGACGTCGGCGACGAATGGATCCGCCAGTACGCGGCCGACGGCAACCTCAAGGGCGTGATCCTCTCGGGCAGCCACGCCAGCGTGTATGAGGACAGCACCGACAAGGCCCCGCAGGCCGTGTTCGAGCTGGGCGTGCCGGTGCTGGGCATCTGCTACGGCATGCAGACGATGGCGCACCAGCTGGGCGGCAAGGTCGAAAGCGGCCACAAGCGCGAGTTCGGCTTCGCCAGTGTGCGCGCGCGCGGCCACACGAAGCTCTTCGACGGCATCCAGGACTTCGCCACGCCCGAAGGCCACGGCATGCTCGACGTCTGGATGAGCCACGGTGACAAGGTGACCGAGCTGCCGCCGGGCTTCAAGCTCATGGCGTCCACCGACAGCTGCCCCATCGCCGGCATGGCCGATGAAGAGCGGCGCTTCTACGCGGTGCAGTTCCACCCGGAAGTCACGCACACGAAGCAGGGCGGGGCCATCCTGCGCCGCTTCGTGCTGGACATCTGCGGCGCGCGGCCAGACTGGATCATGGGCGACTACATCGCCGAGGCGGTGCAGAAGATCCGCGACCAGGTGGGCGACGAGGAAGTCATCCTGGGCCTGTCCGGCGGCGTCGATTCGTCGGTGGCGGCGGCGCTCATCCACCGCGCCATCGGCGACCAACTGACCTGCGTGTTCGTCGACCACGGCCTCTTGCGCCTGAACGAGGGCGACATGGTCATGGAAATGTTCGAGGGCAAGCTGCACGCCAGGGTGGTCCGCGTGGATGCGAGCGAGCTGTTCCTGGGAAAGCTGGCCGGCGTGGCCGAACCCGAGGCCAAGCGCAAGATCATTGGCGGCCTATTTGTCGACGTGTTCAAGGCCGAAGCGGCCAAGCTCAAGGCCGGCGATGGAGGCCACAAGGGCGCCACCTTCCTGGCCCAGGGCACGATCTACCCGGACGTCATCGAATCCGGCGGCGCCAAGAGCAAGAAGGCCGTCACGATCAAAAGCCACCACAACGTCGGCGGCCTGCCCGAACAGCTGGGCCTGAAGCTGCTGGAGCCGTTGCGTGACCTGTTCAAGGACGAGGTGCGCGAACTCGGCGTGGCCCTGGGCCTGCCGCCCGAGATGGTCTACCGCCACCCGTTCCCCGGCCCCGGCCTGGGCGTGCGCATCCTGGGCGAGGTGAAGAAGGAATACGCCGACCTGCTGCGCCGTGCCGATGCCATCTTCATCGAGGAACTGCGCAACTTCAGAGACGAAGCCACGGGCAAGACGTGGTACGACCTCACCAGTCAGGCCTTCACGGTCTTCCTGCCCGTCAAGAGTGTGGGCGTGATGGGCGACGGTCGCACCTATGACTACGTGGTGGCATTGCGCGCCGTGCAGACCAGCGACTTCATGACCGCCGACTGGGCCGAGCTGCCCTACGCGCTGCTCAAGAAAGTGTCGAGCCGCATCATCAACGAGGTGCGCGGCATCAACCGTGTGACCTACGACGTGAGCAGCAAGCCGCCGGCGACGATCGAGTGGGAGTGAGCGGTATCCGGCCGTGCGCCGGCAAGACTGAGGGTCGCAAGGCGGTCTCGCCGCGTGATGCCCGCGCGCACGGATCGGCAGTGCATGTGGTCAGTTGCATGGTGCCGATTCTGCGGGCGTGGCCAGCACCTCGGGCGCCAGCGCCGCCACCGCCTGGTAGTGCGTGAGGAACACCGGGCCGCCGAGCTGCTGAAGCAGCGCCGTGCCCTGCAGCCGGTCCATCACCGGCCCCTTGACCTCGGACAGGTGCAGTGTGATGCCCGCGTCGCGCAGGCGGTGCGCGATGGCCTCCAGGCTCTCCAGCGCGCTGGCGTCGATGGCGTTGACGGCCGAGCACTGCAGCACCACATGGCGCAGCGCGGGTTGGGCGGCCACGGCGTCGTTCACATGGTCTTCCAGCGCGCGGGCGTTGGCGAAGTACAGGCTCTCGTCCACGCGCAGGCCCAGCAGCGCGGGGCTGGTGCGCACGGCGTGGCGCTGCACGTTGCGGAAGTGCTCGGTGCCCGGCACCAGGCCCACGGTGGCGATGTGCGGCCGGCTGGTGCGCCACAGG